>NZ_JBEHGF010000008.1:0-84789 GCF_040225725.1 Corynebacterium sp. KPL4015
GTACTACGGTGGTCGCCAGCCTCATTCATAAGGGGCCCACCGTCAGTTACAGATACACCACACTAGTGGACGCAACCTTTATCGGGCGCGACTTCGTACTGCGCTAATGCTTACGCGCTATGAATTTCTCCCGTTCGAGCTGGGGACCCCAGTGCGCTCACAGCAGCTTGCCGATGTCGCACGGCGTACCTGTACCGAGTGCGGCTGGATCGATGTAACTGGCCGGTTCAATCAGATAGATGTGCGCGTTGTGACTCCCAATTGCGTAGGCATTTTTAAAAAGCAGGACTTGCTTTTTATATTGCGGAGTCTGGATACGGGGTGGTCAGAGTGGGATACTCCTATCCTTCTGCTTCTGCATATGCGGAAGCAGTCGATGCACTGATCGGGCGCATAGAATTCCAGCGGGCCATAGAGATGGGGGAGATCCCCGATTCAGTAGCTGAAGGGAAAGAGCTGATTTCCACGCTGCGTAGGAAGTTGGCCAAGAAATCCAAGTTGGATGTCCGTGCACACGTCGACGGATTCTTCACCTATTCTCTGTCAGCATTTATTACCTCACCGGAGAGTGACAGGCTGCTGCTCTCCGCACTTTTGCATCCTCGCTCTGTGGGGTGCAGCATTTCCCAGGCTACCAAAGCACTACCAGATTCCGAACACGTAGAGTCCTTGATTCGCGCCAATACGAAAGAATGTCCCGAGCCAGTGGTGTGTGAAGCCACGAAAGGTGATTTCTATTCTTCTTGGTCCAGCGTGGTGGTATGTCCGCGCACTGGGACTTTATTGGAAGACTTGGTCACCCTCTCTGAGTTTCGGATCCAATCCACATGGCTTACCGCTTACCGGCTGAATCAACGTGCTTCCGATACGCCGTTGGTACGTGCTAATTCAAAAGTTGGATTGCAGCTGTTGTTAGATGGTCAAGAATTTTCACAGATTAGATCGCGGGTGGGGCAGCGTTTGGGTGCTAACTCACCCCATGATGCTACCGCCATTGTGGATGATATTTTCCGTACCAGTGAGCTCGCAGTAGAAATGGATAACGCTGCGGATGCTTTGGAACTAGCTAGAGCCAGAATTGATTTTGCTACGCAACAACACGAGGCGAAGAGCAAAAGTATTCTGGAGGTTTTCGGCCTAGTCTTTGCTTCCGCAGGCTTAGCAGACTTGATGTTTTCGCTGCCCATAGACAGTGAGACTATTTCTGCGGAGCTAAACCAAGTTATCGTATGGGCCGTGGTAACTGTGGTGGGAATTGTTTTTATTTTTCGCCAACGCTTTTAATGCACGCGAGGATTAGAGCGGCGGTAGCACTGCGAATGTCAGTTAATGTCTAGTTAACAAAATTTGCGAACCACTTAAATCCTGGGTGGAGGGGGTGATTTGCAAAGAATATTAGCCCAGTTCACCGGAACCTATCGGGCTAAAAGGGGGGAGTTTTTGTGGGGTGTATTGGCAATATTTACTGCTTTGCAAAAATTGTTCTGTATCTTACATAGCAACGCGGGTGGTGATGAATAACACATTGCGCCTCGTTTGTACAGAACCTCTCTCACCCAAGGAGACAACCCTTCTATGAGTGATACAACTGCTCCAGTCGAGCGCCGTGACCTTACGGCAGCCGACTACATAGAAATGCGCGATAGTGAAGAGTTTGGCGAGCTGCGCAGCGCTTATCGTAGTTTCACTTTTCCCATGACCGTCGCGTTTTTCGTGTGGTACATCGTCTACGTGCTCACTGCCGTGTTTGCGCCTGATTTTATGGCCATTGAGCTTGGCGATGGCGGCTGGAACGTCGGCCTCGTCTTCGGCCTGGCCCAGTTCCTCACCACGTTCATCATCACCTGGATTTACGTGAAGTATGCCAATAAGAATATTCAGCCTAAATCGGTTGCTATTCGCGAGAAGTTGGAGGCCAAGTAAATGACTACCATTTACCTTGCACAAGAAACTTCTGCCGGTAACCCGATTCTGAATATCTCCATCTTCGGCATCTTCCTCGTGGTCACCATGGCCGTCGTGCTCCGCGCCGGCAAGTCCACGAAGAAGGCGTCTGACTTCTATACCGGTGGTGGCTCGTTCTCCGGCCGCCAAAATGGCTTGGCCATTTCCGGTGACTACCTTTCTGCTGCGTCCTTCCTCGGTATCGTCGGTGCGGTGGCGCTCAACGGCTACGACGGATTCTTGTACTCCGTCGGCTTCTTCGTCGCCTGGCTCGTGGCCCTGATGCTCGTGGCCGAGCCGATGCGTAACGTGGGCCGCTTTACCATGGCGGACGTTTTGTCCTTCCGCCTGAAGCAAAAGCCGGTGCGCGTGGCCGCGTCCATCGCCACACTCTTCGTGACGCTGTTCTACCTCATTGCCCAGATGGCCGGCGCCGGTTCGCTGGTGGCCGTGCTGCTGAACATCCATGAATTCAAGTGGCAGGCAGTCGTTGTCGGCATCGTCGGCGTGCTGATGATCCTCTACGTCTTGGTCGGCGGCATGAAGGGTACTACCTACGTGCAGATGATTAAGGCCGTCCTGCTGGTGACCGGTGTGGTCATCATGTGCATCATGGTGTTTATCTCCCTGCGCGGTGGCTTTAGCAACATGTTCAGCACCGCGGTTGATATGCACGCGTCCTCCGATTACCTCCATGAAAAGGGTTATGAGGCCAAGGAAATCATGGAGCCGGGCCTGAAGTACGGTGGCTCTACCGCCGCTAAGTTGGACTTCATTTCCTTGGGTATGTCCCTCGTGCTGGGTGTGGGCGGCTTGCCACACGTGCTGATGCGCTTCTACACCGTGCCGACCGCCGTTGAGGCTCGTCGCTCCGTGACCTGGGCCATCGTTATCATCGGTGCCTTCTACCTGATGGCCCTGATTCTGGGCTACGGGGCAGCTGCACTGGTTGGCCCGGACCGCATCCTGAACGCACCAGGTGGAGCGAACGCCGCGGCACCGCTGCTGGCACTGGAAATCGGTGGCTCCATCTTCATGGCGATTATTTCCGCCGTGGCCTTCGCTACCGTGCTTGCCGTGGTGGCGGGCTTGGCGATTACCGCCTCCGCCTCTATCGCGCACGATATCTACCACGCGGTCATTCGCAACGGTGAGTCCACCGAGGCAGAGCAGGTGCGCGTCTCGCAGGCCACCGTGGTAATCCTGGGTATCGTCTCCATTATCTTGGGCATCTTGGCGATGACCCAGAACGTGGCCTTCCTGGTCTCCCTGGCCTTCGCAGTGGCGGCATCGGCTAACCTGCCGACCATCCTGTACTCGCTGTACTGGCGCCGCTTCAACACCGCGGGTGCCGTGGCCTCCATGTACACCGGTGTTGTCTCCTGCTTGGTTCTCATCTTCTTCTCCCCAGCGGTATCCGGCACCGAAAGCGCCATGTTCCCGAACGCGGACTGGGCTATCTTCCCGCTGACCTCGCCGGGTCTGGTCAGCATCCCGCTGTCCTTCTTCGTCGGTTGGTTTGTCTCCATCGTGACCAAGCCGGACAACTTGGACGAGCTGGCGGCAGAAATGGAAGTTCGTTCCCTGACCGGTGTGGGCGTCGAGGCCCCAGTCCAGCACTAATTGCCCGCAAAGTAGCAATTACCGGTAATATGGTTCGACGTGTTTAATCCGTCCTCTCTCAACGCGGCGGCATCAGTAAAGGCTGGTGCCGCCCTTGCCGTGTGCATGCTTGCTTGCTCTACGGTTGCTGGGTGTAGCAATAGCGAGCGAGATAGCACCGCTAAAGCCGAAGACACCACGATCACCGCGCACAGAGCCTCAAAGGTGCCTCCGCGCATCAATGAGTTCCTCAAGGGGGATGAGGACCATTCCATTAGCTATATTCGTCTGCACGATGGCATGTATATGGGCTCTGCGGCAGAACACGATCCTCGCCCGGCGCTCAGCCTCATCAAGCTCTACATCGCCACCTACGTCATTGAGCAGGGCGAGTATGAGGACAAATACGAGGCGCTCGGCATGATTGCCAGCTCTTCTGATAAGAGCGCCGAGGAGCTGTTTAAAAAGTACCCGGATTCCATCGATAAAATTGCCAAGGAATACCACCTGGAATCCACCAAGGCGGGCGAGACTTGGGGCTATTCGGAAACCTCCACCTATGACGTAGCCAGCTTTATCTCTCAGCTCATCAAGCGCGATGAGACCCACCCCGTGCTGGTGGCGATGTCGCACGCGGATCCCGTCTCAGAAGATGGTTATGACCAAGATTATGGCACCGCGAAGCTCTCTAATGTGGTGGGCAGCAAGTGGGGCTGGTCCAACGATAAGTCGATCAATTCCTCGGTGTCCTTTGGTAAGAACTTCGTCGCCGCGGCATCCATTAATGGATCCGCCGATGACCTCACGGACTACGTGAAGAGCGAAATCAACGGCGAGAATCTGGGCAAGGCCACCGAGCGGTTCCTGAAGTACAAGAACGGCGAGGACGTCCCACCCATCGAGACAACCTCAGAAAAGCCGACCTCGAGCGAGAAGAAGGACGAGGGCAAAAAGGGCGAAAAGAAGTCCTCCGAGCCCAAGGGGAAATAGGCCTACTTAATGGCCTTGGCGATGTCCTGGGCGGCATCGGCAAGCCCGCGAATTTGCTCGTTGCTTAGCGATGACCCCTTAAAACTCACCCCATCCGCGGTGAGCTGCGGCAAATCCGGCATATTGGGGATAGCCTCGTCCAGGGTAGAGCTGAGATCCTGGATGCCTGGCTGCTTGGAGCCGGGTGTCCATTGGCCCCAGTCGCTGGCGTAGACCTCGTTGACATCGACGATGACGTTCTCGATGGTCTGCTGTCGCGACTGCGGAAGCTGGTGAATGGTGGTCTTGGGGTGGATTTTCCCGTTGGAACCCCAATCGTGCATCCAGTAGAACGTGCCAATCCCATCGCGGCTGGCCCACTCGATGGTGTTGTAGTTGCCGTAAACGCCGGTCTGGTAACCGGCTATAGACAGCGCCTTGGAAAACGCCTGCAGGTATGGCCGGATGAACTGGGTGTAGTGCTCGCGGGTGGGGTTATCGTCGATGGCGATATAAATGGGGCGGTGCGTGGGTCCACCGGCGGCCTTGTGCAGCGAAATGGCCTGCGGAGCGTGGATGGCGGCGCCGGCCGCGCCCTGCTTCCAATCGGCGGTTTCGGCGCGGCCGAATTGATAGACCGAGGCCGTGGGCAGGCCGGCCGCGGCATTGGCGGCAGCCTCTTGGAGCGTGACCGGCTTGCCGGTCATCCAGGCCGCGCCGGGGCGCTTATTGGAAACGTAGCGAATGGCACCGATATGGCCCGCGCGCTTGATGGCGGCGGGGGAGGGGACGCCGGAGGAAAAATCGATAATGGTGCCGCGCACCGGGCCGAGGGCGGCGGCAGAGGGGGCTGCCGCACCAATGGCGCCGGCGGTAAGGGCAAGGGCGCTTGCCTTCAAGAGGCCGCGACGAGACAGAGACGGTGACATAAAAAGCTCCTGCAGTGATCGCATTAGTCACAATAGTTAACAAATGCACCATAGCAGGAGATGGTGGGGGAATCGTGTTTATTTTGACTCGTTGCTAAATTCCACGTTCGTGGCGTGTTCCACGGTGCGCGATACCGTGCAGTCCTTCTCGTGGGAGATGCGGATGAGGTTATCCACGAGCGTGCGGGCCTTATCGCCGTCCGGGGTGGAAGGGAAGGCGAGGGTGAAGGAGACGCGGACATCGGAAAGCCGCGAGGCGCCATCCTCATCCACGCGGTCGCCCTCTGCGCGCACCCGGAAAGACTCCGGCTCGGTGCGCCGGGAGGTCACGACATCCACATCCACCGCGGTGCATCCGGCGACGGCAGCCAGCAGGAGTTCTACCGGAGATAACAGGCCCTCGCCGCGCCCGAACTCGATGCTGGCGCCGTCCGCATTGGTGGCCCGGTACACCGAATTTTCTACGCGGGTAAGGTCAACGGAATACTGCTTCGTGATTTCACTCATGGCTTAAAGCTTAAGCCAGGCTCGGGATATAGGCCACGCTGCAGCAAAGGATTAAATGCAGCGATAGGAAATCGGACACAGTGCGCACTTAATATATCAACGGCGGCGAGAAGCGGATACGCACCGATTGTCCAAGCTCTGGTTTATTATCTGCGGTAGTCCGGAACGTGACCCCAGATTCATGGGAGGCGGTAACGGAGTAGTGTCCGGCTTCGAAAATGGCGGAGTCAACCACCGCAGCAACCGTGGCACCTGGATGGTTTTCCTCCACGATCGTCGCGTGGTGCGGCAAGATGGCGGCC
Source organism: Corynebacterium sp. KPL4015 (assembly GCF_040225725.1). Lineage (NCBI taxonomy): Bacteria > Bacillati > Actinomycetota > Actinomycetes > Mycobacteriales > Corynebacteriaceae > Corynebacterium > Corynebacterium sp. KPL4015. The sequence goes on from NZ_JBEHGF010000008.1 coordinate 6,254, forward strand.
TTAGTGCCTTCTCCTCGCACGGTTACGTCACTCAACGGCCAAGAGATACCAAGAGTTGGGCACTCGACGCGGCTTCCTGAAATAGTGGTCTGGACAATCGTGGCATCCGCAATAAATCCCGCGACCACCGGGCTAGCGGGATTTTCCAGCAGCTGTTGCGGAGTAGCAATCTGCTGGATTTCGCCGCCGTCTAGAACCACGACTCTATCTGCGATTGCCAGTGCCTCGGCGCGATCGTGGGTGACGTGCACCGTGGTTAGGCGTTGCTTTTGTGTCAGGGCTACCAGCTCGCGGCGCAAATTATCGCGCAATGGTTCATCGAGGGCGGAAAGCGCCTCATCCAGTAATAAAACTTTGGGTTTAGCGACGATCGCCCGGGCCAGGGCAACGCGCTGGCGCTGCCCGCCAGAAAGGCTGTCTGGTGTACGGTCTTCGAATCCTGGCAGGCCCACGAGAGCTAAAGTCTCAGATATGCGCTCTTCGCGCTCGGCCTTTGCTACTTTCGCCTGGCGCAGCGGGTAGCCAACATTGTCCTTTACAGACATGTGCGGCCAGATCGCGTGCTGTTGGAAGACCATGCCGATGCCGCGTTTCTCCGGCGGAATATCAGTCATCTGCCGGCCATCTATGTAAAGCTCACCTGACGATGGAGAAATAAAACCAGCGATGGTGCGCAGGAGCGTGGTTTTACCGGAGCCTGACGGGCCAACGAGTGCAATGAGTTCCCCAGGCTCGATGGAGAGGTTGATATCGCGCAGGCCGGTGGTTCCATCCGGAAAAGTGACCGTGAGGTGGGAAGCTGCAATTTTCGCCATTATTAAGTCCTTACCTTAGGAGCGCGGATAGTCAGTGCGAGGGCAATGATGCCTAGCAGCGCAAAGAGCAAAGCGAGTGCCGATGCCTGGTTATAATTTCCTGCCTGTTGCAGGTTGAAGACTTGCACACCCAGCGTTGTAGTTCCAGGGGCGACGAGGAGTACGGAAATAGTAAGTTCTCGAATCGCGGTCACCGCGACGAGCACCGCACCGGAGATTGCCGCCGGAATGGTCATTGCGCCGGTGGTAGTAAAAAGCGCTTTAAGAGGCGTGGCGCCAGAAATGCGCGCTGCTTCTTCCACGGTGACCGGGGTGCTTATTAGCGGGGCACGCACGGACTGGACAACGAGTGCGGTAAAAGCACAGACGTAGGCGATAAGGATTATCCAAATGGTGTTATATAACCCGGTATAGCGCCCGGCAATCAGCCAGGCGACGCCGATGATGAGCCCCGGCAGCGCGCTCGGCAGGAGCGCAGAAAGTGTTAAAAGGGTATTTCCCCGCGCCTGGGTCCGAGTCACTAGAATTCCGATGACCCAGCCAAGAATCCCGCAGATAATCGCGGCGGTTATTGACAGAAATGCGGAATTGGTAAGGCCGTCGAGAACGCGCGGGTTGGATAAAGCACTGCTAAAGTTCGCCAACGAGATGGTTTCTAATGTAAACGGAACTCCAGGGGCTGGCAGCAACGCGCGGTAAGCCAAACCAAGGATTGGGCCAATGGAAATGGCGAGTCCGCACACCCACATGATGATCGTGACCGGCCAACGCGCTGAATGCAGCGCAAAGCGCGCCGGGCTTCCGGAGTCATGGGTAGAAGACGAGTTTTTCAGGGAGGTGAGGTAGTCCATGATGACTGCGCCGATTCCCAAAAATAAGAGGACGACGCCGATGGTCGAGACCACCTGTAAGGGGTTCGATACGGTGCCGGAATCAATGAACCGGTAAATCATCGTTGCGAGCGTTTCGAATCGAGCCGGCGAGCCGATAATGGCAGGAATTCCGAAATCCGCCAGATTAGCAATTGCCGTGAGGGTAAACGCGGATAACAGGGCGGGGCGCAGGAGCGGAAGGGTGACCGTGCGCAGAACAGTCATCACGGAAGCACCAGATACTCGGGCGGCTAGCTCGAAATCGGGAGAGATGGAGCGCAGGCTCGAAGAAATGATGACGTATGCCGTGGGAAAAGAGTGGATGGTCATCAGCGCTATGACCCCGTCTGCGCCGTAGATATTCCATATTTCGAACCCAAAGAGTTTATTCAAGCCCTGATTCGGGCCGAATAGTTGAATCCAGGCGATCGCTCCGATAAATGGCGGAACCAAGAGCGGCGAGAGCAGGAATAGGCGCAGTACCGAAGAGCCGTAGACATCCGTGCGGTCTAGCGCGATGGCAATAACGGTGCCGATGATGACGGCGGCGAGAGCCGAAAGCGCCGTGGTGAACAGCGAATTCCATGTAGCAATACCGAGCCCTTGCTCTAGCAGGACGGGAATTTGGTTTCCACCCAGTGCAAGGGAGACAACAAGGGCCAAAGGCGCGATGAACAGGCCAAGGGCAATGAGCCACACGCCAACGCGCAGCGCGGACACGGAGGGATTTTTCAACAAGCGAGCCATCAAGAACTAGGAAGCCACTGCCTTTTGGAATACCTCGACGGCGGCGTCTTTATCCTTGGTGATTTTCTTCAGGTCTTGGTCCATGAGCTCAATGTCTGCGAGTTCAGGGGTGCCCGCTGGAGTTCCCACATCCTCACGCACCGGGAGGTAAGACTGATCGACGGCGATTTCTTGAGCCTTCTTCGAAAGCAGGAAGTTGATGTACTTCTGTGCCGCTTCTTGCTCCTTGGAGTCTTTGAATACGCCCGCAGGCTCAGAAATATACGGTGATCCCTCGGTGGGGTAGGCAAGGGCAACTGGGGATCCCTTATCCGCTAGGTCGCGGACTAAGTAGTCGACGACCACGCCCACGGGCCTAGAACCGGAAGCGATTTCCTGGGAGGTAGGGCCATTGGACTCTGCGATCATCGGAGAATTCTTGCCCAGGTCTTCGATCCACGCTTCACCGAGGTCTGGATTGTTCTTCCATGCTGAGGCATTGAAGGCTGCCGCACCAGAGACCGCCGGGTTAGGCATGACGAGTTTGTCCTTGTACTTCGGATCGGTGAGATCCGCCCACGAGGTCGGGGCATCGCCTTCTGCGATTTCGTCGGTGTTATAAGCAATGACCGTGGGGATAATGCGCGTGCCGACATAAAAATTCTCGTCGTCCTTGGCCTCGTCGATGACGTCATCGGAATCGACATCGGCAAGCTCGATGAGATCGCCATCCTCGGCGTAATTTTCAAAGGTAGGAGCATCAGCCGCCCAGAAAACGTCTGCTTCGATATCGCCAGATTTCTTCTCCGAAGAAATGCGCGCGTTCAAATCGCCGGTACCGGCCCGGTACACCTTGACCTCGATATCGGGGTTGTCTTCATTGAAGGCGGCATTGATTTCATCGACCTTCTCTTCCGGCTCTGAGGTATAGACGGTAATGGTGGTTGAATCGCTTGCGGCCTGCGTATCTTCATCGTCGGTCGCAGGCTCACCGCACGAGCTAAGAAGAACGGTTGAAGCAAGGGCTAGGGCAGCGAGAGATGAGTGCTTCGGCTTCATTGGGGAAGTTCCTCCAGAGAGAGTAGTTAACAGGAACGTCTATCTAACTGCACTGAAGTTAAGGCAACTTAGGATCGATGTGAACGTACAGTAAATTCTTTGAGCTCCTGGGCGGATGTTGTGGAGGGAGGGCTCGCCAAGGAACCTCGCTCGAATGGGCAGCCTTTTAGTGGTGAAAAGCGGGAAACCAGGAGGTGACAAGCTTAAGGTAACCCCACATGGGGGATTAATCTATAGGTCAATAGATATTTATATACCTGTAGTACTACCGTTATGAAAAGCAATGAAGGAACCCTACAAGGAGAAATAATGGATTCGGTGATCGCAGGCAATGCGAGCTGGATGCTCATGAGCGCGGCTCTCGTGCTGCTCATGACCCCAGCCCTGGCACTTTTTTACGGAGGCATGACAGAGCGCCGCGGCGTGCTCAACATGATGTTGATGTCCTTCGGCTCACTAGCGGTAGTCAGCATCATTTATATCCTCTGGGGCTGGTCAATGAGCTACGGCACGGAGTCCTGGGGCGGCATCGTTGCCAGCCCCTTCGAGTTCTTCGGGCTGAAGGACTCCATCTTTGATGCCAATGGTGAATACCTCGAAGGTGCGGAAGGCTACGCCAATATCATCGATATCGGCTTCCAGCTCACCTTCGCCGTTATTTCCACCGCGATTATCTCCGGTGCACTCGCCGGCCGTGTGAAGTTCGGTACCTGGATGCTTTTCAGCGGCCTGTGGGCAACCTTTGTCTACTTCCCGCTGGCCCACATGGTCTGGGGCGGCGGCATCCTGGGTGAGGGCGAAAGCAGCGTCACCAGCTGGATCTTTGGCAGCGAGGGCGGGGAAGCGCTTGTGGCCCCCATTGACTTTGCCGGTGGTACCGTCGTCCACATTTCCGCAGGTACGGCCGCACTAGTCCTAGCGATTGTCGTGGGCAAGCGCCAGGGCTTCCCGAAGAGCGTGCAGCGCCCCCACAACCTGCCCATGGTCATGCTCGGTGCCGGCCTGCTGTGGTTTGGTTGGTTCGGTTTCAACGGCGGTTCCGCCTTCGCAGCCGATGGCCTCGCCGGCCTGGCCTGGGTCAACACTACCGCCGCAACGGCTGCGGCAATCCTGGGCTGGTTGCTCGTGGAAAAACTGCGCGATAACTACTGCACCTCCCTGGGTGCTGCCTCCGGTGTGGTCGCAGGACTTGTCACCATTACCCCTGCCGCGGGCGACCTGAACCCGGTGACCTCGCTCATCATGGGCGCCCTCGGCGGCATGCTGGGCTGCCTGGGCGTGGGTCTGAAGTTCCGCTTCGGCTTCGATGACTCCCTCGACGTCGTGGGCGTCCACCTGGTCGCCGGCCTGTGGGGCACCGTGGCGGTTGCTTTCTTTGCCAATGACCGCGGCATTTTCACCGGTGGCGGCGCCGAAGGCTGGAAGCTGCTCATCGTACAGATCCTCATCGCCGCAATCGCCGTGGTCTTCGCCGCAGTCATTACCGCCATCATCGCGGTGATTTTGAAGGCGACGATTGGCTGGCGCGTGACCGACCAGATTGAAACCGACGGCATTGACTTTGGTGGTCACCGTGAGACCGGCTATGACATTGGCGGCCGTGCCATGCGCGGTACCACCAGCCGCAACTAAAACGCCCAGCGATACCTAGGAGCAACAATGAAACTCGTGACAGCCGTGGTCAAGCCCTTTACGCTTGATGATATCCAGCAAGCCCTACAAAAGCTCGGCTCACCGGGCATGACGGTGACTGAAATCGAAGGCTTTGGCCAGCAACGCGGTAACAAGGAAATCTACCGCGGCGCCCAATTCGCCACTTCCTTTGTGCCCAAGGCCAAAATCGAGCTCATCGTGGCAGACGATGACGCCGAAGCGATTGTCGATGCCATCGTCGATGCCGCCTGCACCGGCGAAATCGGCGACGGCAAGATTTGGATAGCTTCCGTCGAAGATGTGATCCGCGTCCGCACCGGCGAGCGTGGCGAGAAGGCTATTTAGACCTCAAATGCGCGGTGGATCTGCTTGCTTATAGAAGTAGAAGAGTCGTGGCAAACCAGTTTATTTTAAGTTCAACGTGAGGAAAAATCCGAGAGCCCGACCCCGATGTGTCAACTTTCCGGGGCCAGGCCTTGTGTGAGGTTACCCTCGTTTAGTGTACATCCGATCTGTGCGGATCGTGTGGCGGTACGAGAGGATGGGCCTAACCCCAACAGTTCCACTACCCGGGGTAGGTCCCGTTGGCCCATTGGCGCACCGCTGTTCCTTGGCGTTCCAGGCCTTGGTTTTGCCTCGGTGCAGCTGATCGGCACGGTGCTTTGGGGTTATTCCCGTCGATGACTCCGGGCAAGCCTCCGTAATGTAGAGCATCGTGCGCCAGGTTAGTTCCTCGCAGGATACAGCGGTGTCTGGTTTGGTGTTGTCGGTTGCGCTAGTTCTCACGCTGCCTTACGCGCTTAAGGACGTCGTAATCACCGGTCCTGGCATCAACGGCGGATTAAGCATCAATCAACGCTGACGCAAGCTGCTACTGTGAATACTCCTAAAAATGTCCTCATCCCCTTTTTGCTACTTAACCCCCAACGGCATTGTCAAAGCAACCCGTCAATCTTTAGGTTCGACCATCGCGCAGCTGCGTGAACAGGGTCGTAACGGCCCGTTTGGCGAGCAAACTGGGGGCCAGGGCAGTGGAGGTGAACAGTTTAGAGAACTGCAGTGACCTTATAACCCTTCTTGGTGAGCAGCCGGGTCGCTGCTTTAAATGTCGCGTTATCGCTGTCGGGGTTGTATTTTTCGGGATCTAAAGCGATATGCGCGAATTTTCCATCATAGCGGATAGTCATGAATTTGTAGCCAGCTTGTTCTTCGGCATCATCGATTAGCGTTTGCACGTCGGAGGTATCGCGGTCGGGGGTGGCCGCCGCCGCATGGTCTTGATGCTGGGCTATAGGGGAAGCTTTTTCGATTGGAGTGCTGTGGCCGATTAAGCCAGTGCTTGCAGTCAATAGTCCAGCAAGAATAGTGGTAATAATCTGAATACCTTTCTGTTGGGCGTATGGTATGGGTGAGTGTGGTATAGAACACTCGCTCACCTGCAAAATTAACGGTTACAACCGTAACTTAACTTCGGATTAGCTCAAAAACTGTGCTGACCAAGGGCCAGTTTTTCTGGTTCCTTCCAGCACAAGAGCCCAAATTGGTTATTATACCAAAACTAGTCTTTGTTTTCAGGCTCCTGAAACGGCTCTTCCTTTGGGAAGTACTCCAGTGGGTGGATGTAGGACTGGACCCCTGTTCGGAATACCCGGACAGGGCGGTAGATTACTATTTTTCCAACCCGGTTGGGCTGGATATCGGGTGTCCGCCAAACAGGGGTCAGGCCCGTTGGATATCAGGTGTCCACCAAATGGGGGTCAGGTCCATTCAAGGAGATATAAGTAATGCCTTGGGTGAAGTGAATAGCGAACTTTTGAGAGGAGATACCAGCCCCTTAGCCTGAGCCTGCACATGCATTTTGACTGGCAGCGGAGGTAGCCTGAGAACCATGAGAAGCTTGTGGAATCATTTCCGGCCATTTTGCGTGTCAGCCTTGATAGCCATCGTGCTCGGGGTTCTGTTTAATGACTATCACCGGACACTTGCTTTAGTGGTCACAATTTTGCTCATAGGTGTCGTTTTATCGCTGGCGGATTATGCTTCCGAACGGCGTCGAAAGAATGAGGATAAGTGATGAATCGGAAATTGCAGTTGTCGTTGGCTACCGGATTTCTCGGTGTGGTTTTGGTCATCGCGGCGCCTATTTTAATTAGCGCCGGAATTGATGCTGCCGATGCTGGGCAGCAGTCAGGTAATGCTGTGGTTCCATTGCTTTTAGTGGGCATCGGAACCGTGCTAGTGATCCTCGCGCTGGCCCGTTCCGGTCCTGTATTTGAAAAGAAAAATGTAAAAGCCGAGCGCTAGAAGTGCTAGTTTTCTGGGGCACACTCCTTGCGGGAATGAAGAGGACACGAGGGAAACAAGCCTCCAATCAACCTACTGGTTGATTGAAGTTTCAACCGCCTCTGCGATTCAAAGCCGGACAAGTCGGGGCAAGATATGTATTTAGAGAACTTGATCCCCTCGGCTATCCAGTCACAGCGATGACTGGGAAGGAGTAATGATATGAAGGCTTTGTACAGGGCAGCGATTTTCTACCTCGTCTTGGGCTTGGTCGCCGGCTTGTTTTATCGGGAGTTTACGAAGCTACAAGATTTCCCGGAAGGCGAATATACGCAGCTAAGCGTGGCTCACACCCACTTGCTGGCGCTAGGCTTCATGCTATTCCTTATCTTCTTGGCGTTGGAAAAGGTCTTTGCACTGTCGCGGCACCACCAGCTGTTCAACTCGTTCTTCTGGCTCTACAACGTAGGCGTGGTGCTCACCGTCGGCATGCAAATTTCACACGGCATATTGACGGTGCTGGGCAAGGAATCCAATGAGATGATTTCCGGCATCGCTGGTTTGGGCCACATCTTCATCACGGTGGGGCTGACGGTCTTCCTCGTGAATTTGGGCCGGGCGATCAAGGAACCAGATGAGGGCACCACCAAAGCTTCGGTGAACGCCTAACTATGAGCGAGCACAACGCTCAAGAACGCTCAAGAAAACGTCACGGCGCCTACTCGCCGCGATTGGATAAGCCTGCCGGTTCTTTCCATCGGGTTGGGCATCATTGTTCTAGATGGCACTATCGTCGGCGTGGCATTGCCTCGATTATCACTGACCTGCAGCTTAACTTGACGCAGGCGCAGTGGGTCAATAGCCTCTATGCGGTGCTATTAGCTGCGCTGCTGCTATCAACGGGCAAGATTGCTGATACCTGGGTGCCTTCCTCACCGGCCTGACAATATTTGTGGCAGGCAGCGTTTTGGCGGGATTTTCTACCTCCGCCGCCACTTCGATCTCCGCGCGCGCAGTACAGGCTATCGGCGCCGTGTTCATCATTGCCGTCCACGCTTTCCACGGTTAATGCCGTATTCCGCGGCAAGTACCGCGCCGCAGCCTTTGGCGTGTAGGGCGCGGTGATTTCTGGGGCTGCAGCGCTCGGACCGCTTGCCGGTGGTGCGCTGACGGAATGGGTGTCCTGGTATTCGCGATTATTGAGGGCCCCGACCTAGGCTGGTGGGAATCCCAATCCTCATTCAGCATCTTCAGCTGAACGTGGTCAGAAAACGCGCCCATCTCACCGGTGCCGGTGACGCTCGCGATTTCGGCCGTGGGCTTCGCGCTGTCAGCCATGGCAATCGGTGCATTCTCTCCGGTGCGGCAGCCCGTCACGTTGCGGCGCGTTTCGGGGCACCTGGCACCGTGCTCATCGGGCTCGGCTTGGAAGTCGTCGGTGTTCTTGTCCTCGTCCTGCTTATGAGGCCGGATACGAATGGTTGGATCATCGCCGCACCGCTGACCCTGTACGGCTTTGGCCTGGGGCTCGCCTCCGCAACGCAGAGCACCGTGCGCTTGGGACAGTGGTGCAGGCCTTAAGCGAGGGCATGCCAACGCCGCGCAATGGTCGCTCGTCGCCGATACCGCGTTCCTCGCTCTGGGCTTTGTTGGTGCACTTAGGGTGCGCCGTGCTGCGGGGGAGAAGGGTGCCCTCCGCAAACAATGTCGATCTCGGTGCCCGCGTTAATCGCGTCCCGAACTGATTTTCCACCCGCGTGCTGCTTTGCGTTGCTGCCAGAAGTGACGGTAGATACCGGGGACATCGGAAAGCTCAGAATGCGTGCCCAGCTGGCTGACGTGCCCGTGTTCATCCAAGACTACGATTTGATCAGCAGATTTGATTGTATCCAGCTTATGGGCGATCACGATAAAAGTAGACTTCTCCCGTAGCTCGTCCATTGCGGCAAGGATATTTGCCTCATTTTCTGCATCGAGTGCGGAAGTTGCTTCATCAAAGAGGACAATCGGCGCTTGTTTGAGCAGCGCGCGAGCAACAGATACGCGCTGGCGCTCGCCGCCGGACAGAAGCCGTCCTCCTTCACCAACCGGAGTGTGCCACCCTAGCCGGTTCGCAATAGACGTCACGCCTGAAAGATCAGCTGCGCGGAAGACTTCCTCATCGGAGGCATCGGGACGACCAACGCGGATATTAGCGATTAACGAGTCATCGAAGAGGTAGACGTCCTGAAAGACCATGGAAAGTCTGGACATTAGCTGTTCGGTTCCAAGCTCGCGGATATCTACGCCGTCAACCATCACCGCTCCGGAATCTACATCCCAGAATCGCGAAATAAGGCGCGCAATTGTGGTCTTTCCGGAGCCAGAAGGACCGACAATGGCGGTAACGGTGCCCGGTTGGGCGTGGAAGGCGACATCGACCAATACCGGCTTATCTCCGTATCCAAACGTGACATTGCGCAGCTCAACACTGCCCGAACCGTCTCCTGTGCGCGGAGTAGTGGGTTCTGGCAGGGAAGGGGCATCGGTGATGAGCTCGGTTTCTGCGAGCGCGATACGGCCTGCGTCTAAACCGACGAAACAAGAGCCCAGCTGCTCAAGCGTGCGGGTAAACCTCAAGCTGATTCCGATGATCGCAATTGTTTCTAGTGGCGATAGGGCGCCTTCAACGGCAAGATCCGCGGAGACCATAATGAGAGCCACGATGAAGATCTGCACTACTATGCCGTTGAGTAGCAAAGCTAATGTGGATACCCATAGCTCGCGTATCCGTGCTTTATGATCGATTTCTAGTGCTTGCTCAAGCGGCGCAAACCCTTGTGATTTTCCCGCCGCGCGCAAGGCCGGCTGGCGGTTAGCAAATTCTACGATGCGCTGGGAGAGCTCTTTACTCGGCCCGAGTGCGCGGTTCGATGCTTTCTCACGAATCCATGCAGCCAACTGCATCACCACGAGCGCCAATGGTGCGATGATTAGAAAGACCAATCCCAACCGCGGATTCCAGAAACACGCTCCAACCAACAGGGTCATAAGTGCTGCACCATCGCGGTACACCATGCCTTGAGTATGTGCAAGAGTCTCGGCCGCCACCATAAAACGATCTGAGACGAGACGAGATAGCCCGCCGGTATTAGCCGGTATGAACCAGCCGAGCGGTAGCGTTGCCAATTTATCGCCCACAGTCGTGTGCGCGGTTCGGATGAAATCCAAGGCCGTGTGGTAAGAGGCCATGGTTGCGAAAAATCGTAGCGCAAAAGCTACGAGCGCAATTGCCAAAAGCGTCCACATCCATGGTGCGATCGTCGTATCCCCATCGAGTGCCTTTGTAAGTGGCACGAGCGTGAGAACGGCGAGGCCGTCAAGCACGCCAACGATAAGCGATAGACAAGCATGCCTTTTATTGAGCTTATGACCTACAGGACTTTGCAGCTTTTTGACACTGCGAGTAAGTAACGGATCACGAAGCCGCGAACTAGCAGGCGTGGTGGCATTAGACATGAGAATTATCCTTCACAGGCTTGAGGCGGATTATTTGGTCTGCGCCTTGGATTGACTCCGGTTTGTGGGCTATGACCAAGACGGTCTTGTCTCTTACGAGTGTGGCCAGAGCCGCTTGAATTTCTGCTTCGCAGTCAGGATCGGTTGCCGCAGTAGCTTCATCCAGGATCAAGATTGGGGCATTGGTAATAATTGCCCGGGCAATAGAAATGCGTTGCTGTTGTCCACCGGATAAAGAGATGTTCTCACCAACAACGGTGTCGAGCCCAGCTGGTAAAGCGCGAATATCAGCAGCTATGTGCGCGGCCTCTGCTGCTTGCCAGATCTCTTCATCGCGAGCTTCTGGGCGTGCAAGGCGAATGTTTTCCCGAATACTCATGCGCAGTAAGTGAGGATCTTGTAAGACAAAAGCCACAGTGCGGTACAAACTGTCGAAAGTGAGATCACGGATATCCACGTTGTTGATAGTGATTGTGCCCGAATCTGGATCCTGGAAACGCGCCAGCATCGTTGCTGCTGTGGATTTGCCAGACCCGGAGGGGCCAATCAATGCCGTGACAGTGCCTGCGTTTAATTGCGCAGAAAAGTCTTGGAGGACTGGTGTGTCTGGGGCGTAGCTAAAGCTGACCTTGTGGAATTCCACCTCCATGTCTTGACTACTGGCATCGAGGCTCTTTGAGCCTTCATTCACGTGGGAAATTGTCATGACTTCATCGAGGCGCAACGCCGCATTGCCAGCGAGCTGGTAAGACCACATCATGCGGCCGACGGTTTGAATCGTGCCTGGGATCACCAGTGCAATCAACGTTGTGGCGATGACTTCAGCAACCGTGACATAGTCCCCGGCTATTAGCAGAGAACCGACTCCTATATTGATAAGGATGAGCACGGGAACCGCCACCACGGATTCTGAAATTGCGCTAACGCGAAGAAGCGGACGTACCCACTCGTAATAGAAGATAGCGAATTGTTTAGCAGCTTCGCGGTACCGAGCGTGGGCTTTGCCAACGGTGCCGAAAGCCTTGACGACGGAAATACCTTCGGAGAACTCCACTGCAGTGGCAGAAACCTCTCCAAGATAATCGTCCATTTCCGCAGTTTTTGTGCCCATATCTTTCATTGAATACGCCTGGATTGCTAGGAAAATGGGCACAGTGACAATAGAAAGTAGGCCAAGGCGCCAATCCAAGATAAAGGCATAAACTAGAAGCGCAAGAGGCGTGAAGATTGCGGCAACTTGCTCTACAGGAGCATGGGCTGTCAGGGTGTGCAGAGTTAGCGTATCGTCCTCGACTGCTTTGCGGACTTTGCCGGAATTAGTCTGGCTAAACCAAGACAGCGGTGCTTTCGCAATAGCGGTAATAATTCGGCGCCGGTTGATCCCCACCAGCTTTGCGTCAGCGAAGTGGGTGATCGTAAGGGCAAGGAAATAGAAGAATAGCTGGCCCAAAAATGCTGCAAGGAGCCATTTCACAATGGACGCGACGTCATCAGTATTGCCGTCGATTAGAGCATTTCCCAGTGCCACCAACGCGACGTAGGGTGCTACGGCGAGTACCGAGGATATAAGCGCGAGAAACTGTGCGAAGTAGATGGTTGTTTGCACTGGGGCCAGTAGCTTTTTTAGAGCGACCTGGCCGGCTTTTTGTTTTGCGCGAGCCTCTTCTTCCGGTGACGCACCGTGTGATTCTGGTGCGTGGGTTCCGCTTGATTCTGTGGAACTTTGTTTTATCTCAGACATTTCTTTCTCAATTCTTGTTGATGTCAGTCATATCGATGATTCTGGTGACTGATTCTTGGATGAATTCGTGGTCATGGGTGATAACGATGACCACCGCGCCGCTCGCTGCAAGAGAGCGAAGCAGCGCAGAGATGGATTGCAGTTGGCGCCAGCCCACCCCAGAGGTAGGTTCATCGAAGATGTAGACCTCTGCTTGCTCGGCTTGGGCTGAAGCTATGGCTAAACGTTGCCGTTGCCCACCGGACAGAGACTGCGGATGCCGTTGGGCCATCTCTTCCAGATCGAGGCGATGGAGAATCTCGTTGACATCGACAGTGTCCTGCTTCTTCTTTGCCAGTCCGAGCGTGACCTCTTCTTCGGTGGTGGCAGCGAATAGCTGGCGGCCAACATCCTGCATCACCATGTACGCGCTGCGCCTCCGAGCTGCTGCTCCTACTCGTTTGCTGTTCAAACGGAGACTACCGCCGCGTTTGGGAGAAGCAAGACCACAAATGATCCTGGCGAGGGTGGTTTTGCCAACACCGTTGGGCCCGATTAAGGCGGTGACTTCGCCGCTGGGGAAAAATGCGTGGTCAATGTTTAGCACCTCATGCGTGCCATAAGAAAAACGGATGTTGCTTAACTCGAGTCCGCTCCGCTGGGGATCGGCGTTTTCGGGCATGGGCGGTACCGGCACGCTCGCGGGCAGGGGAACGTGGTGTAAGCTGCGCAGCCCCAATTGTTTGCGTTCGGGTTCGTCTAAGGCATAAAACTCCTGAGCGTGGAAACTCCGCGTTATTTTTCCCTGAGTCAAGTAAATAACTTGGTCAGCGATATCTTTTAAGAAAAAGAGACGGTGATCAGCGATAATGATCGTTGTGCCTAATTCCTTCAAGCGGTCTAGCACGCGTGCAAGAATATCGATGCTTTCCATGGAGAGATTGGACGTGGGTTCATCGAGAAGCACGAGACTGCCAGGGGACACAAGCGCGCATGCACATGCCACGGTTTGTAACTGGCCACCGGATAATTCTTTGAATCGCCGGCCCCGAAGATCGTTAATGCCTAGTAGCTCGACCGCTGATTGAATCCTCGACTCAATTTCTGCGGGATCCATACCAAGGTTTTCTAGCCCGAAGGCTAATTCTGCATTGACGCTTTCAGTGAAAAACTGCGTCCGTGGATTCTGGAATACTGAGGCGCTGAACTCGATGGCGCGGGAGAGCGGTTCCTGCGCAGGGTTAAAAGCCTGGTCATCCTTTATAATAGTGATGGTGCCTTGTAACTCTCCTGGATTGAAATGGGGGATGAGTCCGTTGATCAACTTGAGTACCGTGGACTTTCCCGATCCGGAATCACCGGTAATCAGTAGGCACTGTCCTGGAGAGACAGAAAAAGACACATCAGATACACCTTGAATGCCTGGCCGAGCGCCCAATGGATATGTAAAAGAAACGTTATGGGCGTTTACACTGGTTGCGACACTGCGTTCGTTCATAAGTGGACCTCCGTGGGAAGCCAGACAGAGGCAACAACGAGGCCCAACCCAGCTATTGCAGTTGCATCGACAAGCTTGAAGGAAAGATCAGCGGTGGTGGTTGGGCGTGTGGGTCCTCCCAATCCGCGGACAAGAGCAGAGGCAGCGAGCTCATCACCAGCGCGGACGACGGCGCCTAATAAGGGGATGATCAGCATCGCGGACGATTGTGTGGGCTGTGTGAACCAGCTTTTTACTCCGGGTTGGAGGCCACGAAGGATCATGGCATCGCGGATGGCTTTGGCTTCTGCCACGATGATCGGCAAAACGCGCAGGAATACCGCCGGTGGAATGGTGGCCCAGCCTGGTAAACGCAGGTCCCGCAGTGCTGAGGTCAACGTGGATGGTGTGAGAGTGAGCAAGCCGAATGCGCCGATGGACATGCTGATGACAAAACGGCTTAGCCACGAAAAAACTGCCGCCGAAAAAGCGAAAAATGTGGAGCCAGGAAGCTGTAAAAGGCCCCAATACCCTAGATAGGATAATGCAAAAGCGCACAGGCAAATAAGACCATAGTGTGGCTTTACTGTAGCTAGTGCGATGGAGCTGAAGGCGATAGAAATCAGCAGCGTCGGTAGGTGGCCGTGGCTGAGAGCTACCGCATTGATTACTAGAACAGAAAGCAGCACGGTCCGTGGATCGATCGAAGGTCGACGAAGCACGCCTTGTTTTCGCAGGCTCACAGGAGGCCAGCGCTTTCAAAGTGTTTGCGGCTGACGCGAACTCCGACCTTTCCTCCGATAAAGCCGACGATGAGCGCACAAATGGCCAGTACTCCAATGGTCCATGGCTGGAAGATATCCGACATAGCATCGGCGTATTCTTGGCCCATTTGGTCTGCGATATCGACGTAGTATGAGTCCGTATCCAGAATTAGCGGGATAAAAGGCAAAGAAACCCAGGCACAGAAGACGCCATAGGCAATAGGGAAGGACTTGGCAATCCCGAGGTGGCTTTTTGTGATAATCAAATCCGCGATAAACCCAAGAATTATGCTTCCCAGCAAGGTCCAGAAGTAGTGCCCGGTGAGCATGAATGCTAATCCGTTAATACCGCCGACAAGGGTGAAAGCGCCCATTTTGGGCGTGCGGGCAGCATAAAGCGCTAGCACGATTCCATTTGCGATTGCCGCGATGAACCAGCCAATGAACATGAATTGTGGTCCTGCGAATCCAACCATCCCGGTTACAAAAGTGATTACAAAGTAAAGTGCAGCAAAGATGCCAGCGTTGATGAGATCTCTGGTGTTTAAACGTGCCGTCGACCCACTGGATGAGCTTGTATTCCGTGCGGGCGTAGAGGACTGTTGGGTCATGGTAAACCTCGATTCACGAACAGTAGGGAAAGTAAGGCTTACCTAAAACGTATAATACTGTTTATAAGCTATTTCTAGCTCGATCTGAAGATTTACCCTTAATGGGGCGAATGCAGATAAGCGGTTCTTTTAGGGATCATAAAATAACTACTTATCGATATGAGGAAACTAAGGTTTACCGCCTCTGCATGCTTGGACCGAATGAAATCAGACAGCAAACGGATCGTTATCGGGATTGCTGTTGACGATGAGCTCAATATGGTTGGTCACTGAGAGTGCTGTTTCTTCACCGAAGAAGTGAGTAATGAAGGCCACCGCCATATCAATTCCTGCCGCCACACCGGATGATGTCCAGAGATTGCCGTCGTGGACCCATCGAGCTTGCTTTTTCCATTCAATTTTCTGGCCGTGCGTTCTAGCCCAGTCGAACGCGCTTTTATTGGTGGTAGCGCTGTGGTTTTCTAATAAGCCCGCGGCGGCGAGTAGCGCCGACCCAGTACAAACTGAGGTGATGATGTCTGCCGAGCTTGCAAGGGCAGCTAGCTGGCGGAGGAATTCTGGATCTTGAACAAGTGAGCGTGTACCGCGTCCTCCTGGCACAAGCAGAGTATCTCCAGAGAAGGATTCAAAACGCATTGTTGGAACTATTCGTACGCCTTGAGCGCTGCTTACCGGGCTGTCATGTTTTGACAGATAGTTGACTTCAAGGCCTGGTGTATTTGCGAGTACTTCTGCGGGGCCAAAAACATCGAGTAACTCGAACCCATCAAAAAGTACGATGCCAATGTTGTGCGGACGCGTCTGGCTCATGACTAAACCGTATCAAAACCGATTTTGACGACCTTAGTGTTTTGGTACGCGGGGTCAATAAGCAGAAGCGTGGAAAATCTACCCCTCTGATGCAGGTCAGAGGGGTACAAATTGGTGCCCCAGAGAAGATTCGAACTTCCGACACCGGCTTTAGGAGAGCCGTGCTCTATCCCCTGAGCTACTGGGGCGGGGGTGTTGCTTATGCAACTCGGATCATCATAGCAGTGGGGCGCGAGTGCGCCCCAAAAGGCTGCGTGCGCGGCCATTTGTATAGGTCCGGCCAGCAGCCTTAGCTATGAGGTTTAGGCTTGTGCCAGTTCTTCCTGCTTATTGCGCACGGAGGATGCGGGCGGGTTGGTCTCGTGGGTGCCGTCGGAGTACAAGACGGTGGGGATGATGCGGTTGCCGTCGTTGACGGACTTGATCCACTCGTTGATGTCATCGGCGTTATCGCCCTCTACGTCCACGAGCTCGTAGGGGGTTTCGGTGCGATCCAAGTTCTTGATGAGCTTGGCGCAAAATGGGCACCAGTCGGCGTAGAAGATGGTGACATCGGCGTTGGTTTCGGGTGCTTGTACAGTCATTATGCTGCGTCCTTTCTATCGTAAGTTAAAAAGCGGTACTTCATGGGTAGCTCGCTGGCCGGCTGCTCGGGAAGCTCTAAATGCCCCGTGTCAGAGGTGAGCCAGTCCGTGCTGTAGGCCAAGCCGAACGTATCGGGGATATCCGGGGCAAAGACGGCGTCCTCGCCATAGATATCGCCGATGTTTACGCCCATGAGAGTGGCCTCGATGCGGTCCACCTGGTCCAAGGCGGCGGTGTAGATTTGGCCGCCGCCGATGACCCAGGCATCGGCAAGCGCGGGCATCGTCCTGCCTACCGTAGCACCAGTTGACCACGTGCCGGGCGCGCGCGAGGAGAGCACGTAATTCTCCCGGCCGGGCAGGGGGCGGAACTTGGGGTTGAGGGACTCCCAGGTCTTGCGGCCCATGATGACCGGCGCGCCCATGGTGACGTCCTTGAAGTGCTTGAGGTCCTCCGGCACGTGCCAGGGCATCTGCGCGCCATCGCCGATGATGCCGTCCAGGGACTGCGCCCAGATCGCGCCGAGCATTAGACCGACACCTGCGCCTTGATGGCCGGGTGCGGGTCGTAGCCCTGCACCGCAAAATCGGCGAAGTCATAGGAGAAGAGGTCCTTCGCCTTGTTGAGTTTAAGCTGCGGGTACTCACGCGGCTCGCGGGAAAGCTGCTCCTGTACCTGCTCCACGTGGTTGTTGTAGATGTGGCAATCGCCGCCGGTCCAAATGAGATCGCCCACTTCAAGACCGGCCTGCTGGGCAAACATGTGGGTCAGCGCCGCATAGGAGGCGATATTGAAGGGAACGCCCAAAAACATATCCGCTGAGCGTTGGTAGACCTGCAGGGAGAGCTGGCCGTTAGCCACATAAAGCTGGAAAAGCAGGTGGCAGGGCATAAGCGCCATCTGGTCGAGCTCCGATACATTCCACGCGGAGACCAGGTTGCGGCGCGAGTCCGGGTTATTCTTTAGAGTATCGAGCGCCTGCTGAATTTGGTCAATGTGGCTGCCATCCGGGGTGGGCCAAGAGCGCCACTGCACGCCGTAGACCGGGCCCAAATCGCCATTCTCATCGGCCCACTCGTTCCAAATGCGCACGTTATTATCCTGCAGGAATTTCACATTGGAATCGCCACGTAGGAACCACAGCAGCTCGCCGATGATTCCGCGAAAGTAGACCTTCTTCGTGGTTAGCAGCGGGAAGGATTCCGCCAGGTTATAGCGCAGCTGCGCGCCGAAAATGGAGCGCGTGCCGGTGCCGGTGCGATCGCCTTTGGCCGTGCCTTCTTCGAGGACGCGGCGGAGGAGATTCTCATATGGGGTATTGATAGTGGCACTAGAGGCGGTGGACGTATCACTCATGGTGCCCCAGTGTAGAACGTTAGAAAGCCATGGGGATAGTCGGAAAATCTATTTCTTGTTGGTGCTGGTAGTGGGGCTGTCCGTGCGAAGGGTTTCGCGGATCGCTTGCTCGATCGGGGTAGCTTCCCACTGGACGCCAGCACCACTCAAGATGGAGGGACGCTCCCACAGATAGCGCATCTCCAAAAGACCACGAAGGTCGGAATTAAAGAGCCCGCCAAGCTTGAGCATCCACGGACGCAGCGTTATGGGCGAGTGCCGGCAGCCGGCGAGGTATGCGAACTCCGCTTGGGTAATTGCAGGGGCGCAGGGTACAGAAATGATGGGTGGCCTGGTGGGGTCAAGGATGGCATCGGCAAGCGCACGGCCAAAGTCCGGAAGGTAGGTAACCGAATGCGTGGTATGCGCGTTGAAGAGTGCGAGGGGAATGCGTTTGCCGATGATTAGTTGGTGATACACGCACCCCGGGCCAGAATCCGGGCCAAATAGATCAGCGGCCACTACCGATACGGTGCGGGCAGGTGAGGTGAGGCGAGTATTGATGAGCGCAGCGCGCACACCGGGTTTTCCTTGTGTGGATTTGGTTAAAGGGGTATCTGGTGAAACCGTTTCGTAGGCTGGATCGAATCCGTAGATGGATTCTGGGAATACTATGGGGATATCGCGTTCGGTGGCGACGCGGAGGGCTGTGTCCTCGGCGGGGATTAGGAGCGTGCGCCATGCCTCGGCGTTATAAGCGGCGTGGATGCAGTGGACAATGCCGTCGATGTCTGCGGGATAGGACTCTTTTTGGGTGGCATCGGCGGTGATGTGCTGTACGTGTGGGCCTAGGTCGAGTGTGGAACCGTGGCGGCTCATGATGATGCATTCATGGCCTCGGGCGGTGAGTTCGCGGGCACCCGCACGGCCAACGGGTCCAGCGCCAGTGATGAGGTATTTCATTATCCGGAGTCCTATTCATATTAGTGACTGGTGCTCTCTAAAAATATAAGGCGGGGCCACTGAAAGCAAGAGCAGTGCTCTCTTTTGTGGGTTGCTATAGTTTGCTCATGGCACAAACCCCACGCGAGCGCGCCCGAGAGCAGACGATGACCCGCATCATCGAGCTGGGGCGGCAGCAACTAGCTAGTGGTGGTGTAGAGGCGCTGAACCTACGGGCCATAGCCCGTGAACTAGGAATCGTTCCTTCTGGTATTTACCGCTACGTACCGGATAGGGCGAGCCTTATTACTCTCCTCATCGTTGATGCTTTTGACTCGCTTGATGGGGCAGTGGCGCGACGCGATGGTCCGAGTGCGCAACCGCGTGAGAGATTTATTGCTCTCTTTGATGCGATGCGGCAATGGGCCCTTGAATTTCCGCAACGGTGGGGGCTGATTTACGGCACCCCGATTGTGGGCTATCAAGCGCCAGCCGCCGAGACGATAGCAGCAGGTACCAAAGTTAGCCGCCGCCTCGCCACCTTGCTAGAACAGTCCACGGTCGCGTCGCTGGGGCAGCGATCGCGCCAACTGGATGCAGATATGGAGGCAGCCGCGAAAGACATGGGCTCCGAGCTCAGCGCGGACGCCATGGAAATGGCGCTGGAGGCCTGGGTGAGGATCATCGGGCTGATTAACGCCGAGGTTTTCGGCTACCTAGGGCGCGATACTCTGAGCGAGTTCGTCGAGTTCCATGCCCGGGCGGTAGCGCGGCTCGCTGATGAGTTGGGGCTCTAAAAGCCGCCATTCTCCTCGGCAAAGGCCGCGGCGTGCTCCAGAATCTCGTCTTTGAGCTCGGGGCGGCAGATGAGCAGATCGGGGATGAAGGTGTCCTCGTTATTGAAGGTGATGGGGCTGCCATCGAGACGGGAGCAGTGCAGGCCGGCTGCCAGGGCAACGCCTACTGGGGCGGCCTGATCCCATTCGTATTGGCCGCCGGCGTGAATATAACCGTCATAATCGCCCAGCAGCACGTGCATGGCCTTAGCACCGGCGGAGCCGACGCCCTCGGTTTCATAGCCCATCTTTTCCGCGATGTAGCCGGCCACCGTGGGCGGGCGGTTGCGGGAGATGACGAACTTCTTGGATAGCGGGCCGGCGACGGCGCGCACATCGGAGGACTTGAAGGTCACGCCGTAATCCGGCAGGCCCACCGCGGCGTGGACCGGGGTGCCGTCCTCAACGAGGGCGATGTGTACCGCCCAGTCCTGGCGGCCGGTGGCAAATTCCTTGGTGCCGTCAAGCGGGTCCACGATCCAGACGCGCTTCTTTTTTAGCCGGGCAAGGTCATCGGAGGCCTCTTCAGAAAGCACGCCATCGCCGGGCCGGTGCTGTTCTAATACGCGGGCGATCCATTCTTGGGCGGCGTCATCGCCGGCATCGCCAAGCGAAAGGCCCCGCAGCAGGCCACCATTGCGCACGCCCTTTAAAATCTCGCCGCAGCCTTGGGCGAGCGAATTGGTCAGGCGGGAATCAGAAATCTCGACGGTCATGGTGCCCACATTACAACGGGGACTAGAGTGTGGTCATGCCAGAAAACATCCTCGAGCGCTTTCGCCCCCAAGTGGCGCGGTGGTTCCAGGACGTTTTTGCCGCTCCCACCGCGGTACAAGCCCAGGCCTGGGACAAGATTTCCCGCGGGGATCACGCCCTAATGGTTGCCCCCACGGGTTCTGGTAAGACGCTCGCGGCGTTCTTATGGGCGCTGAATAACCTGGTGGAGCGCGAAGGACAACTGGCCCTGCCGGTAGGAAACGCCGCAGGCTCCGCCACCGGGGTGCGGGTGCTGTATATCTCGCCGCTCAAGGCGCTCGGCGTGGACGTGGAAAATAACCTGCGGGCGCCGCTGACCGGCATTGCGCACACCGCGGAAAAGCTGGGCCTGGAGACGCCGAATATTTCCGTGGGCGTGCGCTCGGGCGATACACCCTCGGCAGAGCGCTCCCGGCAGGTGCGCAAGCCACCGGATATCCTCATTACCACCCCGGAATCGGCATATTTGATGCTGACCTCAAAGGCGGCGGGGATTTTGAAAACCGTCGAGACCGTCATCATCGATGAAATCCACGCACTGGCCGGCACCAAGCGCGGCGCGCACCTCGCCCTGACGCTGGAGCGCCTGCAAGAAATTGCAGGCGACTTTCAGCGCATTGGGCTTTCTGCCACGGTGCGCCCGCTTTCGGCCGTCTCGGATTTTTTGAGCGGCAATCGCCCGGTGGAAATCGTGGCGCCTGAGGCCCACAAGAAGTGGGACCTGGACGTGCGCGTGCCGGTAGAGGATATGTCGGATCTTCCCACGCCGGAGGCGGGCTCGACCATTGGGGAGCTCACCGTTGATGATGCCATTGGCATTACCGGCGGGCCGGAAGGCAGCGGCGACGGCATGGAGGAATTCGGTGGGGAAGAAGACACCGCGTTGCCCACCGCGAACTCCATTTGGCCGTTTATTACCCAGGACCTCTATGCGGACATCATGGCGCATCGCTCCACGCTGGTCTTTGTCAATTCGCGGCGCAGCGCCGAGCGCCTGACCAGCCGCCTCAACGAGCTTTACGCGCAGGAATATGACCCGGATTCGCTTTCGCCCGAAACACGGCGCGATCCTGCCCAGTTGATGGCGCACTCGCACGTTGCGGGCAAGGCGCCGGCAGTCATCGCGCGGGCGCACCACGGCTCGGTGTCCAAGGACGAGCGCGCGATGACGGAAACGATGCTGAAGGAAGGCACGCTCAAGGCCGTGGTGGCCACGAGCTCGCTGGAGTTGGGCATCGACATGGGCGCGGTGGATTTGGTGGTACAGGTAGAATCGCCGCCCTCGGTGGCCTCGGGCCTGCAGCGCGTGGGCCGCGCCGGGCACCATGTGGGCGCGGTCTCGCACGGCGCGTTTTATCCCAAGCACCGCGCGGACCTAGTGCAATCCACGCTGACGGTGTCGCGCATGCGCGGCGGGATGATCGAGAAGATGCACACCCCGCGCAACCCGCTGGATGTGCTCGCGCAGCAGACCGTGGCGGCGGTCGCTGCAGCGGGCGAGGAGGGCTTAAGCGCGGATGACTGGTATGACATCGTCAAGCGCAGCCATCCCTACCGCGAGCTGGCCCGCGAGGTCTATGATTCCGTGATCGACCTGGTCAGCGGCGTGTACCCATCCACGGATTTTGCGGAGCTAAAACCCCGCGTGGTGTATGACCGCGTATCCGGCGTGATGACCCCGCGCCCAGGGGCGCAGCGCGTGGCCGTGACCAGCGGCGGCACCATCCCGGATAGGGGAATGTTTGGCGTCTTCCTCTATAGCGGTGGGGAGTCCGGGAAGGCCCCGCGCCGGGTGGGCGAGCTTGATGAGGAGATGGTCTACGAATCTCGCGTGGGCGATGTCTTTACCTTGGGCGCGACCAGCTGGCGCATCGAGGAGATCACCCGCGATCAGGTCCTAGTCACGCCCGCGCCGGGGCATACGGGCCGCCTGCCGTTTTGGAATGGCGATGGCGCCGGGCGCCCCTATGAGCTCGGCCAAGCTTTAGGCGAGTACCGCCGCGAGGTGAATACGGACCCGAGCATTATCGCGGATGCTGATGAGAATGCCCGCAGCAATATCTTGTCCTACCTGCGCGAACAGCAGGAGGCCACCGGCATTATTCCGGATGAAAAGACGCTCGTGCTCGAGCGCTTCAAGGATGAGTTGGGGGACTGGCGCGTGGTACTGCACACCCCCTTTGGCCGGCCGGTTAACTCCGCCTGGGCCTTGGCGGTAGGCGCGCGGGTGGGGGAGCGCACCGGCATGGACCCGCAGGCGGTGGCCGGCGATGATGGCATCGTGCTGCGCCTGCCAGAGGGCGAGGCCGATCCCGATGGCACGATTTTTGCCTTCGACGCCGACGATATTGCCGATGTCGTGGCCGAGCAGGTGGGCAATTCCGCGCTTTTTGCCTCCCGTTTCCGCGAGTGCGCGGCCCGCGCGCTGCTTTTGCCCCGCCGCAATCCCGGCAAGCGCGCCCCGCTGTGGCAGCAGCGCCAGCGCGCCGAGCAGCTCTTGGACGTCGCCCGCCAGTACCCGTCCTTTCCCATCATCTTGGAAACGGTGCGCGAGTGCGTGCAGGACGTCTACGATGTCCCGGCGTTGCAGGAGGTCATGCGCGATCTGGGCCACCGCCGCGTGCACATCGCGGAGGTCACCACGGAGCAGCCTTCGCCCTTTGCCTCCTCGCTGCTGTTTAATTACACCGGCGCCTTCATGTATGAGGGCGATTCCCCGCTGGCGGAAAAGCGGGCGGCGGCCCTCGCCCTTGACCCAGCGCTCTTGGCCAAGCTGCTGGGCACGGTGGAGCTGCGAGAGCTCTTGGATCCCGCGATCATCGACGAGGTCCATGCCCAGCTGCAGCGCACCGCACCCTCGCGCCGGGCGCGCACCACCGAAGAGGTCGCGGATCTACTCCGCGTGCTCGGCCCCATCCCGGTCGAGGAGCTGGGCGAGCATACCGACGTTCCCTTTACCGCCCTGGATAGCCTGGGCACGCGGATTATGCGGGTGCGCATCGGCGGGCGCGAGCACCTTGCCCAGTCCCAGGACGCCGCGCTGCTTCGCGATGCCCTCGGTGTTCCCATCCCTCCCGGCATCCCCGCCCAGGTCGCCACGCTTGCCGATGCCCTCCCACAGCTCATCAGCCGCTGGGCGCGCACCCGCGGCCCGTTCGTGCTCGCGGACTTAACCGCTGCCTTCGGAATTTCCGTCTCCGCTGCACACACCACCCTGACAGGCCTGGATTCGATCGTGGAGGGCCACTACCGGCAGGGAATAGAGGAGCAGGAGTACTGCGCCGCCGAGGTATTAAAGACCATTCGCTCGCGCTCGCTTGCGGCTGCGCGCGCGGATACCGAGCCGGTCTCCGGCGCCGCCTTCGCTCGCTTCCTCCCGGAATGGCACGGCATTGCGCCCGCAGGGAAGCGGCCGGCACTCCGCGGTGCCGATGGCGTATTTTCAGCTATCGAGCAGCTCGCCGGGGTGCGCCTGCCGGCTTCTGCCTGGGAATCCATCATTTTGCCCGCCCGCGTGGGGGATTATTCGCCCCGCATGCTAGATGAGCTAACCGCCAATGGCGAGGTGATGATCGTCGGCGCCGGAAAGGCCGGGGCAGCCGACCCGTGGGTGATGCTGCTGCCTACCGATTACGCCGCCCAGCTCGCCCCCGAAACCGATCCGGAGGGCGTAAGCATGCTGCAGCGCGCCATGTTAGGCGTGCTCGAGCGCGGCGGCGGCTTCCTCTTTTCCGATATCGCCACCGAGGTCCCCGGTACCGCCGAGGAGACTCGTGAGGCCCTCTGGGGGCTGGTGGAAATGGGCCTGGCCAGCCCGGATTCCTTCGCACCCATCCGCACGCGCTTATCGGCAGGCGGGCGAGGGGCCTCCCGCGCCGGCCGCGGTTCTACCGCCCACCGCTCCAAGCGGCGCCCCACGCGCTCGCGGCTGCGCATGGGTCGCACCTCGTTTGCCCAGACCCAAAACGCCAACGGAAGCGCTGGCCAGACCCCACCCGATATGTTCGGCCGCTGGTCGCTGGCGGTGCCCGCCGCCCAAGATGCCACCTCCCGGTCCGTGGCGCACGGCGAGGCCTGGTTGGATCGCTACGGTGTGGTCACCCGCGGTTCCGTGGTGGCCGAGGACGTCCTCGGCGGCTTCGCGCTGGCCTATAAGGTCCTGTCCGGCTTTGAGGAATCCGGCAAGGCCATGCGCGGCTATGTCATCGAAGATCTCGGCGCGGCGCAATTTTCCACCCCGGCCATTATCGATCGCCTCCGCGGCCTGGCGGATTCCCCCGACGTCACCGGCTGGCCGTCCGGCACCACCGATCCAGAGACTTTCGTGCTCGCCGCCGTGGACCCCGCCAACCCCTACGGCGCGGCGTTGCCTTGGCCGCAGCGCGATGGAGCCGATGGCAAGGCTACCGGCGGGCCGGCCCGCTCCGCCGGGGCACTGGTCGTGCTCTGCGATGGCCTCCCCATTGCCCACCTCACCCGCGGCGGAAAGACCTTGACCACGTTCATCGACGCCCTTCCCGACGGGATAGAGACCACCGACGTCTACGCCCGCCTCCTATCCGCGCTCACAGAACTCATCGCCGCCGGGCACATGTCGCCGCTGGTGATCGAGAAGTGCAATGGCAACCCCATCCATCACACCCCGGCGGCTAGCATCCTGCGCTCGCTGGGGGCCGGAATCACGCCGAAGGGCGTGCGCATTGCCGGGCAGGCTGCGCCGCCGCGCGTTCCGCGCCGCGGGGGGCGGGACGGCTCACCGGACAACTCAAGGGGTGACTCACGTGATGGCTCGAGCGGTGGCCTGCGCGGCGGCAGGCGCGCCTCCGAGGCCATCGAGGAGCTCAGCTTCGACGATCCGCCCCCGCCCCCGCCACCTCGCAACTCCGGTGGCTTCCGCCCGCGCGGCGGGTACCGTCGCTAGCGCCACCTGCCTGCAGGTGTATTTTGGTGGGGCCACAGTGTCTGAGGCCCACGGAAGGAGGCCAGCCCCCATGCCCGAAGGCGATTCCGTCCTACAACTTTCGCGCCGGCTGCAGTTTATGGCCGGGCGCGAGGTCACCGGCTGTTCCGTGCGCGTACCGCAGCACGCCACCGTTAACCTCATCGGCACCATCTGTGAGCGCGTGTGGCCGTATGGCAAACACCTCTTCATGCAATTCGACCAGACCATCGTGCACACCCACCTAAAAATGGAGGGCACTTGGGCCATCCACTACGCCGGCGACCGCTGGCGCAAGCCCGGCCATAGCGCGCGCATCGTGCTGCAGCTAGCCCATTCACCGCGCGATATTGAACTGGTGGGCCACTGGTTGGGCATTGTCGATATCTTCGACGCGGATCAATACTTTAGCCGCATCGCGCACCTTGGCCCGGATATCTTGGACCCCGACTGGGACCGCGAAGAGGCGGTGCGCCGCTTGCGCGCGCGACCCGAGCGCAGCATCGGCACGGCGCTATTAGACCAGAAGGTCGTGGCGGGCATTGGCAATGAATACCGCGCCGAAATCTGCTTTCTCGCCGGCGTTCACCCGGCCACCCCGGTGGCAGAAGTGGATGTGGAACAGGTATTGGACATCGGCAAGCGCATCATGTGGGCCAACCGGAACTCGCCCATCCGCGTGACCACCGGCGTGCGCCGGGCCGGGGAGACCACCTATGTCTTTGGGCGCAACCGCAAGCGCTGTCGGCGCTGCGGCACCATTATTCAGAAAGATTCCCTGGGCGGCGTTGACCGCGGCGGGGATGAGGGAGAATTAGAGCGCATCATCTGGTTCTGCCCGCACTGCCAGCCGCTCTAAGGTTCCTTTACGCTTTTCGCGCTAAGCTGGCGGGCATGCGATCACTACTAAATCTTGTATTTAATATCATCTGGTTACTCTCCGGCGGCATCGTTCTTGCGCTGGGTTACTTCCTCTTCGGCATCATCGCCTGCATCTTCATCGTGACGATTCCGGCGGGCGTGGCCTCGTTCCGCATGGGCCAGTTCGCCCTGTGGCCGTTCGGCCGCTCCGTGGTTGAACCCCGCAAGGGCACCGGCGGAATGTCTTCCATCTCCAATGTCATTTGGTTCGTCATTGCAGGCCTGTGGCTATCCATTGGCCACGTTGTTACCGCGGTCATCCAGGCGATTACCATCATCGGTATCCCTGTTGCCTGGGCCAACCTCAAGATGATTCCAGTGACCTGCTTCCCCTTTGGCCGCAAGGTTGTTAGCTCGAAGCACATCCCGGCCGGCTGGCAGCCCATGGTGAAGCTGTAAATTCACCTCGCCTGAAAGCGCCCGGCCCGAAGCGAAATGTTGCTTCGCGGCTGGGCGCTTTAGTGATCTGTGGTGCTTAGGCACGAACATGTCCAAAACAACCGCGTTTGTCTCTTTTTGAGGGCGATATTTTTAAGAACGCGGTTGTTTTGGACACTTTTACGTGCCCGGGGCGCCTGGGCACGGGCACGCTCGGGCCGGAACTAACGGTTGGCGCGGTACCAGCCGATGAGCTTATCGGTGGACTGGTCGCCGGAATCTACCTCTTGGCTGCCGGAGACGGCGGGGGCCAGGTCATTGGCCTGCTGCTTGCCCAGCTCCACGCCCCATTGGTCGAAGGAGTTGATATCCCAGATGATGCCCTGGGTAAAGACGATGTGCTCGTAGAGCGCAATGAGCGCGCCCAGGGTGGAGGGGGTAAGCTCCTCGGCCATAATCGTGGTGGTGGGCCGGTTGCCCGGCATCACCTTGTGCGGTACGAGGTCTTCGTCAACTCCCTCGGCGGCGATTTCTTCAGCCGTCTTGCCAAAGGCCAGCACCTTGGTTTGGGCGAAGAAATTGCCCATGAGCAAGTCATGCATCGAGCCGGTGCCGTCCGCGGTGGGGAAATCCTCCTTGGGGCGGGCAAAGCCGATGAAGTCCGCCGGGATGAGGCGGGTGCCCTGGTGCATGAGTTGGTAAAAGGCGTGCTGGCCGTTGGTACCCGGCTCGCCCCAGTAAATTTCGCCGGTGTTTCCAGTGGTGACCGCGGTGCCATCGCGGCGCACGGACTTGCCGTTAGATTCCATGGTCAGCTGTTGTAGGTAGGCCGGGAAGCGGCCGAGGTCCTGCGCATACGGCAAGACGGCGTGGGTTTGGGCGCCAAAGAAATTGGTGTACCAGATGCCCAGCAGGCCCATAAGAACGGGCACATTGCGCTCTAGCGGGGTGGTGCGGAAGTGCTCATCCATGGCGTGGAAACCTTCCAACAAGCGCATGAAGTCCATCGGGCCAATGGTGCACATCAAGGACAGGCCGATGGCGGAATCGAGGGAGTAGCGACCGCCCACCCAATCCCAGAACGGGAACATGTTGTCCGTATCGATGCCGAATTTCTCCACCTGCTCCGCATTGGTGGATACGGCCACGAAGTGCTTGGCTACGGCGGATTCATCGCCATCGAATTGATCGATGAGCCAGCGGCGGGCCGCGTGCGCATTGGTCAGGGTTTCTTGCGTAGTAAAGGACTTGGAGGAAACGATAAAAAGGGTGGAGCCGGCATCGAGCCCGTCCAAGGTGGCGGCCATATCGGAAGGATCCACGTTGGAGACGAACTCCGCGGAAATGCCGGCCACCTCATAGGAGCGCAGAGCCTCTGCGGCCATGGCGGGGCCGAGGTCAGAACCGCCAATGCCGATATTGACCACCTTTTTAATGGTGTGGCCGGTATGCCCCAACCAAGAGCCGGAGCGCAGGGCGGTGGCGAAATCGCGCATGCGGCCCAAGACCTCGTGGACATCGGCGGCGACATCTTGGCCATCGACGTGCAGGTCATCTTCTGCCGGCAGGCGCAGGGCGGTGTGCAGCACAGCGCGATTCTCGGTGTTATTGAGATGCTCGCCTGCAAACATGGCATCGCGGCGGCCTTCCACATCGGCGGCGCGGGCGACCTCGACTAGGTGCTGGAGGATGTCTTCATCGATGAGGTTTTTGGATAAATCCACGTGCAGGCCGGCGGCGTCGAAGGTGTAGTTCTCGGCGCGGTTCGCGTCTGTGGCGAAGAGATCGCGCAGGAGCATGTCCTGCTTATCTTCAAATACCTTGACCAGGTCTTTCCACTGGGGCGATGCGGTGATATCCATGGCAATTGGCCTTTCTGGCGATGAGCGCATTGGCAATGTGTACCCCTCCCACCGTAGTCGAGAATGAGTGCCAACGGCACCGCGAAGAGTGTGGCATTTAGAGGATGAGGGCGCCCGCCCAGCCGGCGATAAGAAGTGGAATATTGAAGTGGATAAAGGTGGGGATGACGGAGTCACGGATGTGATCGTGTTGGCCATCGGCGCCGAGGCCGGCGGTGGGGCCGAGGGTGGAATCGGAGGCGGGGGAGCCGGCATCGCCAAGCGCGCCTGCCGTACCGATGAGCGCTACCGTGGCCGCGGGGCTAAAGCCGAGCGAGGCGCACAGGGGAACGTAGATAACGGAGATGATGGGCAAGGTGGAAAAGGACGAGCCGATACCCATGGTGACCACCAGGCCGACTAAAAGCATGGCGCCTGCGGAGAGAAACTTATTGGTGCCAAAGAGGTTGGCGGTGGCATCGACAAGCGGGCCGACTTCCTCCGTCGCCGTCATGACGGAGGCAAAGCCCTGCGCGGTGATCATGATAAAGCCGATAAGCGCCATCATTTTCATGCCGTTGGTAAAAACGTCATCGGCGTGCTTCCAATCCACCGCGCCGGAAATGAGCAAGATACCCAGGCCGGTCAGGGCGCCGACGAGCAGGCCATCGGATTCGAAATCGAGCGTCTGCATGATGATTTGGACGGCGAAGGTGGCAATAATCGCCAGGATGGAGACCCAGATTTTATACATCGAGGGTGTTTCCTGGTGCTCTTTAGCGGCAATAGGCCGGTCCTCGTACTTGCGCGGGGCGCGGTAGCTGATAAAGATGGCGATGAGCAGGCCGGTGAGCATGCCCAGGGCGGGGATAGCCATGACCTGCATAATATTGATATTGGAGGTATTCAGACCCGCCTCCTCAATATTGAAGAGCAAAATATCGTTCAAATAGATGGACCCGAAGCCCACCGGAATGAACATGTAGGTGGTGATAAGGCCGAAGGTCAGGCACGTGGTGATAAGGCGTCGATCCAGCTTGAGCTTATTCATCACCGCCAATAGCGGTGGGACGAGCAGCGGGATGAAGGCAATGTGAACGGGGATGAGGTTCTGGCTCATCACGGCCATGGCGATAAGGCCAATAACGAGCATCCACTTGGTGGTGGCCGCGGCCTTGGGATCTAATTCGCCGGTGCCGCCGAGCTTGGCGATGAGAAAGCTGGCCAGGATCTGCGGTAGCCCGGCGGAGGCAACGCCCATCGCGAAGGCGCCCAAGAGGGCATAACTTAAGGCAATCTTGGCGCCGCCGCCGAGCCCGTCCTGGAAGGCGAGCATGGTGGCATCCAGGCCCATGCCGGATAGGAGGCCGCCGACGATTGCGCCGATGAAAAGCGCCACCACCACGTGCACGCGCAGGAGGGCGAGCGCGAGCATGACGATGACGGCGATGAGTACTGCATTCATGCCCCGAAAGCGTACTGCATAGTATGGGTGAGCTCGTAATTAATCCGAGGGCTTGAGTGGTGGATTTAGCCTAGGCGTCCGCGGCCCATGCGCAGTAGGGCAGAGGCGATGGTGGGGCCTTCCTCCCCAAGTTCCGCGCGAAACTCATTGAGGATGGCGATCTCGCGGGTGTGTACCAAGCGCGTGCCGCCGGAGCTCATGCGGGTGCGACCCACCGCGCGGGAGACCTCTGTACGGCGCTTGACCGCATCCAAGATGATCTGATCCAGGCGGTTGATTTCCTCGCGATACTGCTGGATTTCCGCATCAGATAGGGGATCATCCGTGCCAGTGGGCGTGCGGATATCCAAGCCATTGTCAACGATGGATTCATTATCTTCAGCGGTCATGGTCTCTTATTGTGCCACTTCGCCGTGCCAAGGTGCCACTCGGTTAGGTATTTAGAAAACGCTGTGTACGCCGCAAATACGGGCCATGTCCGGTGGGGCTAGTAGGTTGGTAGGCATTATGACGAATAACTCTCCATTTAGCCCTTCTTCCACCCCGCGCGAACCCGCATCTGGCACTACCTCCCGTGGCGGCTTTGCCCCTAGCCAGAATCCCTTTGGTAGCACGCCCAGGCCCGCGGAATCCGATCCTTTAACCCAAGGATTGAACCCGCAGCAATTAGAGGCGGTTACCCACACCGGCAGGCCCCTGCTGATCGTCGCCGGTGCGGGTTCCGGTAAGACCGCGGTGCTGACTCGCCGCATCGCGTACCTTATGCGCCATCGCGGGGTTAACCCGTGGGAAATCCTCGCCATTACCTTTACCAATAAGGCCGCCGCGGAGATGAAAGAGCGCGTGGGCTCTCTGGTAGGTCCGGTGGCCGAGCGCATGTGGGTGTCCACCTTCCACTCCATCTGCGTGCGCATCCTGCGCCAGAACGCGCAGCTTGTACCTGGACTAAATACCAACTTCACCATTTATGATGGCGACGATGCCCGCCGGCTTTTATCCATGATTGCCAAGGACATGCAGCTGGATCTGAAGAAATACACCCCGCGCGTGCTGGCGAACCAGATCTCCAACCATAAGAACGAGCTCGTGGGCCCGGCTGAGGCGGCAGAAAAGGCGCAGCAGACCAAGAATCCGTTTGAGACAACCGTGGCGGATGTCTACGTCGAGTACCAGCGCCGCCTGCGCGCGGCCAATGCGGTGGACTTTGATGACCTCATCGGGGAAGTAGTGCGCATTTTCACCGAGCACCGCCAGGTGGTGGAGTTTTATCGCCGCCGGTTTAAGCACGTGCTGATTGATGAGTACCAGGACACCAACCACGCCCAGTACGCGCTGGTTGCAGCGTTGGTGGGCAAGGGCGAGCTGGGCCCCGATGCCCCAGAGCTGTGCGTAGTGGGTGATTCCGATCAGTCCATTTACGCCTTCCGCGGCGCCACTATCCGCAATATCGAGGAATTCGAGCGCGATTACCCGCAGGCACACACCATTTTATTGGAGCAGAACTACCGCTCCACGCAGACCATTTTGAACGCGGCCAATGCCGTGATTGCGAAAAATGAGAACCGGCGGGAGAAAAACCTGTGGACCGCGCACGGCGATGGCGAATCCATCGTGGGGTATGTGGCGGATAATGAGCACGATGAAGCCCGCTTTATCGCCGCGGAGATTGATGCGCTGGCGGATAAGGGCCACAGCTACTCCGATATCGCCGTGATGTACCGGACCAATAATGCCTCCCGTGCGCTGGAGGATATCTTCATTCGTTCCGGCATTCCCTACAAGGTCGTTGGCGGAACGCGCTTTTACGAACGCCGCGAAATCCGCGATATGGTGGCCTACCTGCGCATTATGGATAACCCCGACGATACGGTGAGCCTGCGCCGCATCATCAACGTCCCCAAGCGCGCCATCGGCGATAAGGCCCAGGGCCAGATTGCCCTGCACGCGGAAAACCAGGGGATAAGCTTTGGCAAGGCGCTTGCCGATGTCCCCCGGGGCGACGTCCCCGGCCTCGGCACCCGCGCCGTTAATGCCGTTACCAAATTCAACGACATGATGGATGGAATCCGCGCACAAATCCCAGGCATGCGCGATGAGGTGACCGGCCAGCCCGATTTGGGCGAACTGCTCACCGCAATCCTGGATGCCACCGGTTATAAGGCGGAGCTAGAAAACTCCAATGATCCGCAGGACGGCGCGCGCCTCGATAACCTCAATGAGCTGGTGTCCGTAGCCCGCGAATTTACCTCGGAGGCTGCCAACCAGTTGGCCGCTGCTGGTGCGGATGCCGTCGAACCCAATGAGCTATTAGAAGAAGGCGAAGCCGCGCCGGGCTCGTTGCAAGCCTTTTTGGAGAAGGTCTCCCTAGTTGCGGATGCGGATCAGATTCCGGATTCTGAGACCGGGGTAGTGACCATGATGACCCTGCATACGGCCAAGGGCTTGGAGTTTCCCGTCGTCTTTGTCGCAGGCTGGGAGGACGGCCAATTCCCGCACATGCGCTCGCTGGGTAACCCGAAGGAATTAAGCGAAGAGCGCCGCCTGGCCTACGTGGGCATTACTCGCGCCCGCGAAAAGTTGTACCTCACGCGCGCCATCTTGCGCTCTGCGTGGGGCAATCCGGTAACCAATCCCGCCAGTCGCTTCCTCGCCGAGATCCCAGAGGATCTCATCGACTGGCGGCGAGAGGATTCTGATAGTGATCTCACCGGTTACTGGGGAGCCGATGACTATCAATATGGCCGGAGCTATCGCCGCGGTTCTAGCGGCGGCTATTCCGGCGGTGGGGGTGCTGGGTTTGGCCAGCGCGCTACGTCTTCCCCTTCGCAACGCACTCGCCAGCCTGCAGCTAATTCCATGCCGAAGAATAAGAACCTCAACCTTGCTGTAGGAGACCGCGTCAATCACGCGAAGTACGGGCTTGGAACCGTGATTGAAACGGCCGGTTCCGGCGCCCGCGCCACGGTGACCGTGGACTTCGGTTCCTCTGGCAAGGTGCGGCTCATGCTCATCGGCGGTGTGCCGATGGAAAAGCTCTAGACCGAAATCCCGCGCTCGTCGAACCAGCCCACTGGGTCAACGGCTGCGCCGCCGCCTGGGTGGATTTCGAAGTGCAGGTGCGGGCCGGTGGAGCGGCCCTCATTGCCGATGTCCGCGATGTGGTCGCCGGCAGAAACGTGGTCTCCCACATTGACGCGCAGCGAGTTGGCGGGCATGTGGCCGTAGACAGAGATGCTGCCATCGACGTGCTGGATGCGAATCCAGTTGCCAAAGCCTTGTGCTGGACCGGAGTTAATGACTGTGCCGTCCATGACGGAGTAGATCGGGGTTCCGACTGGGTTAGCGACGTCGATGCCGTTGTGCATCGCGCCCCAGCGCATACCGAAACCCGAGGTCAAGGTGCCGGAGGTGGGAAAGACCACCGTATTGCCAGCGGCGTCCTTGCCACGCTCAGGGGTCAGCCCGGAGCGGTCTCCCTCGGGAGCGAAGGCTTCCCGCAGGCCTGGAACGGAGGAGGGGTCCAAGACGATGTTGACTCCGCCGGATTCATTCTGGCTAAATTCCGGGACCGCATCGCCGTTGAGTACACCAACGGCGGTATTTGCGAGGCCGACGGCGGCGTCGATCACGCCTGCGTTATCAACGTTGGTGGCTTGCGGCTCAGAGGAGCCATTGGAAACGTCCACGCTGGCCACTGGATCAGCAGCAAAAGCGGAGGTGTCGGTAGCAAAAACGGTGCCAAGCGTGATGATGCTTAGCGCTACATTCCTGCGTGCGCGGTTCATGCGCTTCATAAGTTTAAGTCCTTTTCATGGCTGTGCATGGTCTCGAGGCGCGCAAACCTTGAAGGTTTCGCGTCTTTCAACTGCCCTGTGCGACACGCCGAGGGAATGGAAATACCCCATTTGGTGCTCGCTTGTGGCAACGAGTTAAAAGTTAGCCTGCCCATGGGTACCGCGCAATCTGGAAAAATGCTGGTAGAAACCACGATTATTCGAAAAGTTTCGAACATGCCAGCTTGTTGCGCGTGTTACGAAAGTGGCCAAAGTTGCGGGTTTGAAGTACTGGTTTAAGCTCTGGGGGTAGCTGGCGGGGGTGCTGGGATGGGCTTGTCGGTGTCGAGCCGGAAAACTGCCATTTACCTGCGACAAGGCCCTGTACTGGACTCGGCTGAAAGCGTCTTGGGGTCCCTGTCGGGCAGGGTCATTCCTAAGGGCGTTAGAAGGGGAGCTGGCTACCAAATTTGTGCAGTTGTTGTTGAATTTGTGGGCCGAAAGCGTTGACCGCACCGATTCCTATACCGATGGCCAGTGCGCCCGCAATGACACCGATGATCCCCCAGAACTGCGGCTTGGAAGAGAGGGAATCAGCAACCGGTAGTTGGTGATCTGCAGCGTCTTCAGCATCCATGAGGTGGGCTTGAGAGTGATCTGAGGTGGAGCCTAAGGGTAAGCAATCGGCGAGCTCCTCGATAGTATAAAACGTTGAGTCAGCGGCAATAGGCTCACAGCCATCGTGGAACGGGATTTCCTTTTCGTTGTGGAGCATCCGCACAAGGGTCTCTCCGCGATCATTTTGGAATGCGTCCCATTGAATATTCGCGCCCATCGG
The DNA here is from genome assembly GCF_040225725.1 of Corynebacterium sp. KPL4015. Classification (NCBI taxonomy): domain Bacteria; kingdom Bacillati; phylum Actinomycetota; class Actinomycetes; order Mycobacteriales; family Corynebacteriaceae; genus Corynebacterium; species Corynebacterium sp. KPL4015. The sequence goes on from NZ_JBEHGF010000008.1 coordinate 41,151, forward strand.
GGAGACGGTATCACCACGCCATGCGGAGTTATCCCAGCTGTATAAATCATCCTCTGGGACACCTTGTTCGGAACCAGGCAGCTTCAGTAGGGCAGCCAGCGGGATGATGGTCTCGGCGTGGCCGAAGCGATAATTGGCCGCCACGTCGCCGCCAGCAGCGCGGTCCTGAACGTTTCTAATCATCTCCTCAAGCAGTGGTTCATAGTTGTCGTAGGCAATCGTCTGGCCCTGGATAGCCGGGCCTTTCTCATAGAAGTCTTCTACGTCAAGCAGGTACGCAAAGGTTGGTCCGCTGTTATCGTCCATGTACTCATCAAAGATCCACCCCTCCGCCGGGGCCTTTTCCTCGTGCTCCAAAGCTGGAGCGATGATTTAGAGGTTGTAGAACTGCAAGGCGGCGTCAACGATGCCCTCAACGGATTTATCGTCCTTTTCTCGGGCGGAAAAGCGAACGGAGCCATCTGCTAAACCGTTGATAAATTCTGGCGTAAAAATCTTAGCCAGCAAGCTGCGTGCAGCCTGCTGCGACTCTGGCTTGGCGTAGGCCTGTTGTACTTTTTCCTGTAAAGCCTGAGAGTCCTTCCACTCTGTATAGCGCTGATAGGATGCAGCGTTTTTATCCTTGTGTGCGTACATCAGGTCAGGGCGTGCGGCGATATTAACGTGGCCATCTTTCGTGTCATCGTCCAAGTGTGTGGCCAGTGAAGGGGACTGTTCCAGTAGACCTTCCCCGAAGTTCCACCCAGAGTCATTGGCGCGGTCCTCTCCAGAGGAAGTGAAGCTCACCTTGAGGTCCTCGGCGGCAATCGATCCCAGTAGCTCCGCATTGCGCTGTGCATTGCGCTTGCCGATGCCCCTGAGCTCTTCTCGTCCCACTTCCGTCAGGTTTCCATAACCGGCTTCTTGGCCAGGGCCACCGGATAGCTCTCGGTTTACCGCTATCATGGCCTCTACTTGCGGGATGAGCTTTGTACCGAGCTCGGTAAGCTGATCGCGTTGTTGGGCATACTCCAGCATCTGCTGCGCGAGGTCATCGTATTTAAAGCTTGATAGGCCGCGGGATCCGTGGCGATCTACCGTTGAGGTGTAAATCTGGTGAAACCCACTGGGGGCTTCGGCGTAGCTTGATCCCTGTGGCTGGTAATGCTGCTTGGTGGAGTAGTAGGTGGCGCCTTCGGAAGCTAGAGCTGGTGCGGGCGCGAGGGTACAGCTCAGGGCAGTGATGAGGGAGAGAGTGCGTGTACGCATATGAGTATTCCTTGCTGGAGAGCTGGATAAAAAGACAGCTGACAGCTTAAGGGCCGCATCTTGCAATCACATGGCATGTAGGTAAATTGCGGGAATACTTTTCGGCTCTCGGCGGAGTGTGCGACGCATCCGCGAATTGGGATTGAATTCTGCTGCTGCGAGCGAGCGGAGGTGGATGAGACAGTAGGTATAGCAAAAGCGCCGCAGAGGATGTCTGCGGCGCTTTAACAAGAAGGGAAGAAGGCTCTTAGAGCTGGATGCCTCGCTCGGCCAGCCATGCCTGTGGGTCAACGGCGTCACCGGAGTTCGGGTGAACCTCGAAGTGGAGGTGAGAACCGGTGGAGAAGCCCATGGAGCCCATACCGGCGATCTTCTGGCCGGCACGCACGTGCTCGCCCACGGCAACGTCGAGGGTCTGCATGTGGCCATAGACGGTCATGGTGCCGTCATCGTGGAGGATGCGGATCCACTGGCCGTAGCCGGAGGCAGGGCCGGAATCGATAACGGTGCCGTCCATGATGGAGAAGATGGGGGTTCCAATGGCGTTGGCGATGTCAACGCCGGCGTGGAACGAACCCCAGCGCGGCCCGAAGCCGGAGGTGAAGGCGCCTTCAGCGGGGCGGGCAATGGAGGGGGCGCGAGCGGCAAGGTCCTCGGCGGCGCGGTCAGCGGAAGCCTGGATGGACTTGCTCAGCTGGTCCACCAAGTTGGTGACCGGCTTTGCCTCAGCAACGTTGAGGATCTGCGGTGCAGCATCGGAGGAGCCTGCTGGGGCGTTGTTAACCTCGGAAGTATCAGCGGCAAGCTTGTAGTCAACAGACTGCGTCTTGGTGGTGGTAGTTGCAGTGTTGTCGGACTCAACGTTAGCGGCAGCTGCGCCGCCTACGCCGGCGGTGGATACGGCACCGGCTGCAACGGTCATGACAGCGATACGACCCTTGGTGGTCTGCGAGGTGACAATCTTGCGATGGCGGCCGGCGCCACGCTGAACTTTGCTTCGCATTAAATCTTCTTTCGTATCTTTCACAATCTTCAAAAAGAGCGTTACATCGTCTCTGGGGTAGTTACGAGATTGTGACCTTCTTGTTACCAACGAGATGTAACAGTAGCGTCTCAAAAAGATAACAGCAAGCCAAAAGTTGATTTTTTCTCGGGCCGATCTGGAATAAGCCTACATGCAGGCAACTTCTGGAGAATTTTACGCATGGTGCGATATAGATCTCTTAAAGCCAAGCCCCCGCGGTAGCCCCGAGTCTGTAATAGTGCACCTTAGGTGCCGGTTGTGGAAGCGCCCCCGCATGAAATTACTGTGACCAGTGGGGGATAAGGGGGAAAACTTCATTCCTTATATATATGTCTACAGTAGTTACTGAAGAAGTCCACGGTGATTTTGGAGGTGCCTCGTCGCGCCACCCCGCTACCGCGCGGAAAAGGTGGCAAAGTGGACGCCGATGAACAAAAACACCAGCCCCCAATCTCGGTCAACGCCCCGCCCGCGTAGCCAGGCGCGGGGCCGGACAGTGCAGACAGAGCGCGCCCCTCGTGCACCCCACGCCACCGCGACGCAGAAGCCACATAATTCTGCAGAACGCGTCGCCCGCAAAGCCGGGTCGAAGGCGAAGGCCCGTCGCACGCCGGCTCCGCTGACGAAGGCCGGGCGCATTCGCCAATTATTCATGTCGGCGGCGCTGCCGAATATTATTGTCGTCCTTATTATTGTGGCGCTCGCTTTCGGTGCGCTCTTGCTTTTCGGCTCACCGCTCGCGTGGTTGCCCACCATTGTGGCGGAAGCCTGGATGGTCTTTAACCTCGCGCCGGTATCCGCGGCCGGGGTGGACCTGTCGTTCCTCCCAGCCTTGCCCGCCCTCATCCTCGCCACGGTGGTGGCGGTGCGCGTGCGCGCCGCGGTGAAACACAAAGTCAGCGTGAAGGACCTGGCGATACTTGTCGCTTGCGTGGTGGGCGTTCCCGTGGTGTTGACCTGCATTGCTTGGGTGATGTTGTGGGATGCCGGCAAGGTCTTCGATGTGTCCCCGCCCAACCTTGCTGCCGCGCTGGCCCGGGTTATCGTCGTGCACTTGGCCGCGATGGCGGCTGGCATGGGCGCCCGCCTGTGGCGTGCCTTGGCCAAGCGTTATGACGCCCCGCCGCTGCTTGTCGATGCCGCCCTTATCGCCCTGCGCTACCTTGCCTACCTCGCCATTGGTGCGGCGGTAGTCTTCGTGCTCGTTTTCATCGTCAACTTCTCGCGCCAAGGGGAGATGATGGATGAATATCCGTCCATCTCTGGGCTGGGCATTTTCACCCTTATTTTGTTGAGCCTGCTGTATATCCCCAATGCCATCGTCAGTACCGGGGCAGTGCTGGTGGGCTCGGAGTTTTCGGCAGGGGAGGCACAGGTAAGCCTCTTTAGTACACACCTTGTTCCGCTGCCACCGCTACCGATTACTGGTGGCATCCCGGCTTCCTCGCCGGGGTGGGCGGTTGTGTTCATGGTGGTTCCCCTCATCGCCGCGACGCTGTCCTTGTATAAGAAGCGCCCATCCTTCCAGAAGGCGCTCGCAGCCACAGTGGCTACCGCGGTCATCATGTTCTTCGCGTGCTACCTCGTCAGCGGCACGCTGGGCTACTACGGCCACACTGGCCCGCACCTGTGGACCGCTGCCGGCCTCGCCGCGCTGTGGATCGCCCTGGTGGGCTTGGCCGTCGCGGCGGCCTTTGCGCTCATGAACTGGCGCGACGCCCGCGCAGCCGAGGTGGAGTCTTCGGCGGCGGAGTCCGCCGAAGAGGATTCAGAAGACGCTGCAGAGTCTGCAGAAGATACCGCTTCCGAGAACACCGCTGATGCAGAGCAGCCTGATGCAGACAAGGCCGAGGCCGATGAGGCTGATGGCGACGATGCTGATGCCGATGTGGGCGAGAGCGACACGGACAAGGACGAGGACGAATCGGAATCGAGTGACGGTGAGGACTCCGAGTCAGCGGCGAATGACGCGGACGACGCAGCCGACTACGATGACGCTGCCGCAGAATCCACGGACACCGCAGACACCGCCGAGGACGAGGTCATCGAAGGGGAGGTCGTCGAAGACGGCGACGACGGCGCTGATGCGGAGGACGCCGCGGGCGATGGTGGGAAAGAGGGGGCATCGGAAAGCAGCGAGCACGAAGCAGCTGAAGACCCCGAGATCCTGGAAGGTGAGATCGTGGAAGAGGACGCAGACGAGCACGGCGCTGGTGCGGTAGAAGGCGGCGAAGCACCCCAATCGGAAGCGGCAGATTCTACTGAAAGCGGGAAGAGGGACTAGGCTATAGCGCGTGACTTCACCGATGCCACCACGCGCTACTGATGCTACTGACCGTCTACGAGTTGTCGTGCTTGTTTCTGGGACGGGCTCGCTTTTGCAAGCCATCTTGGATGCCCAAGATGAGCACTACCGTGTGGTGAAGGTGGTAGCGGATAAGCCGTGTCGAGGTATTGACCGCGCCCGAGAACGCGATATCGATACTGAGATCGTGGAAATGGGCGCCGACCGTGCCGAATGGAATACATGTCTGGCTGATGCAGTAGCTGCTGCGCAGCCAGACATTGTTGTTTCTGCAGGCTTTATGAAGATTTTGGGGGAGGGGTTCCTCCGCCGCTTCGAAGGCCGCACCATCAATACCCACCCGGCGTTATTGCCTGCGTTTAAGGGCGCGCACGGGGTGCGCGATGCGTTGGAGTATGGCGTGAAGGTCACAGGTTCTACCGTCCATTTCGTGGACGCGGGCGTGGATACCGGTTCCATCATTGCACAGCGGCCGGTGGCCGTGCGGGCAGACGATGATGAGGCCAGCCTCCACGAACGCATTAAAAAGGTAGAGCGCGAACTCATCGTCGATGTGCTGCGCGCGGCGCAGCCCCGCGGCGAGGAACTTTTTATTCAACTCGCAGACTAAGACTTTTCGAAAGGCTTAATCCTCCTCATGAGCGAAGACCGCAAGCAGGTAAAGCGCGCACTCATTAGCGTGTACGACAAGACGGGGCTGGAGGATCTGGCCCGCGCACTTGATAAGGCAGGCGTAAAGATCGTCTCTACCGGCTCCACCGCCAAGAAGATTGCAGACCTGGGAATCGAGGTCACTCCGGTTGAAAAGCTCACCGGCTTCCCCGAGTGCCTGGAAGGCCGCGTCAAGACGCTCCACCCGCGCGTGCACGCCGGGATCCTGGCCGATACTCGCAAGGAAGACCACCTGGCGCAGCTCAACGAGCTTGAGGTAGAGCCCTTCCAGCTCGTCGTGGTCAACCTGTACCCCTTCCAGGAAACCGTAGCCTCCGGCGCGGACTTCGATGGCTGCGTGGAGCAGATCGACATCGGTGGACCTTCCATGGTGCGCGCGGCGGCCAAGAATCACCCGTCCGTTGCCGTGGTCGTGGATCCGGCGCGCTATGGCGAGGTAACCCAGGCCGTTGAAGAGGGGGGCTTTAGCCTTGACCAGCGCCGTGGTCTCGCCCGCGATGCCTTCCTTCACACCGCTAATTATGATGCGGTGGTCTCCGCGTGGTTCGTGGACCAGCTCAGCGACGGCGAGGAGACCACCTCGCTGCGCTACGGCGAGAACTCCCACCAGGCCGCCACCGTCACCCGGATTGGCACCAAGGGCTTGGCCAATGCCAAGCAGCTCAACGGCAAAGAGATGAGCTACAACAACTACCAGGACGCCGATGCTGCCTGGCGCGCGGCCTGGGATCATGAGCGCCCCTGCGTGGCTATTATCAAGCACACCAACCCGTGCGGCATCGCCGTATCGGACGAGTCCATCGCTACGGCCCACCGAGCGGCGCATGCCTGCGACCCGATGTCCGCATTCGGCGGCGTCATCGCCGTCAACCGCGAGGTTAGCGAGGAGATGGCCGAGCAGGTCAAGGGTATTTTTACCGAGGTCATCGTCGCACCCGCCTATGAGGAAAAGGCGCTGGAGATTCTGCAGTCCAAGAAAAACCTGCGCGTGCTTTTGGCCGAGCCAGAAGCACAGGGCGAGGAGCGCAAGTACATCTCCGGCGGCGTGCTGCGCCAAGAACCGGATACCTACCAGGCCGAGGGCGATAAGCCCGAAAACTGGACCCTAGCAGCGGGCGAAGCCCTAAGCGACGAGGACTTGGCTCAGCTCGAATTCGCCTGGCGCACGGTGCGCGCGGTCAAGTCCAATGCGATTCTGCTGGCCAAGGACAACGCGACCGTGGGCGTGGGCATGGGCCAGGTCAACCGCGTGGATTCCGCCAAGCTTGCGGTCGAGCGCGCCAATACGCTTGCCGATGCCACCAACCGCACCCAAGGCTCCTTCGCCGCCTCCGATGCTTTCTTCCCCTTCGCCGATGGCTTGCAGGTGCTTCTCGATGCCGGCGTCAAAGCCGTTGTCCAGCCCGGCGGCTCCATCCGCGATGAAGAAGTTATCGAGGCAGCTAAGGCCGCTGGTGTTACGATGTATCTCACTGGAACGCGCCACTTCGCTCACTAGCGATAGCGCCTGAAACCTAAGGATCCCGGCCATGCTCGCACCAACACGCACCGCACCAAGGCGTACTGCACCGAGACGCATGGCGTTTGGTGGCCTACTTTTGGCCGGGGCGCTGTGTCTTAGCGCGTGCGGGCAGGGCGAGCAGGAGACGGAATCAGAGCCGGGCATCGCCAAGCAGACGACGCCGCGCTCTACAGAGAGCGCGGCGGATACGGCGGATAGCCCTCGCGATGCCGCAGCGCAGGATGAGGCTGCGCCGGCTGATGCCCAATCCGATGCCGCGAAAGCTGCCGAAGATGGCGGGCCGGCTGTGGCTGGTGACCTGCAGCGCGAGCTCGACCGCATCGCCGCCAACTACGGGAATGTAGGCATCGCGGTATCGGATGGCACCACTACCGTTGCCGCCGGGCGCACCGCGCCCGAAACCGCCTGGTCCACCTCCAAGGTGCCGGTGCTCATCGCGGCCCATCGCGCAGGGCTCATCGGCCCCGACGTGGTGACGTCTGCGATTACCTATTCCAATAATGAGGCGGCTCAATCCGCCTGGGACGCGCTGGGCGGCGGCGCACAAGCCGCCCAGGCCGTGCAACAAGTGCTTGGCGAGGCCGGCGATACCACCACGCAGGTCCAAAGCCAGGTCACCCGCCCGGAATTCAGCGCCTTCGGGCAAACGCAGTGGAGCGTGGGCGACCAGGCCGCGTTCATGGCAAAGCTGCGCTGCGTCAACGGTGCCGAACCCATCCTCACCGCGATGTCTACGCCCGACCCCGCACAAAGCTATGGCCTGCGCAACCTAGAGGGTGCCGCCCTCAAAGGTGGCTGGGGCCCAGATACCGCCGGCGGCTATGATGTGCGGCAGATGGGTCTTGCCACCATCGGCGGCCGCGAGGTGGCGGTAGCACTCATCGCCTCGGCCCCGGATGGTCAGTACGCCTCCGCCCAACCATTACTTTCGGGCATGGCGCTCGATCTCTCCAAGGCCGACGTTGCTTGGCCCACCCCAGCTTGTTAGCTCCATCCCTGGCTTGTGAGAAAGGACTTATCATGCCGCACTTTCATTTAACTCCACGTTTGCGTTGGGGATTGCACCTCGGCGCGGTAGCGACCGCGGGCATTGTTTTAAGCGCCTGCAGCACTGGCTCGGATGGGGATCAACCCGACTTTTCCGGCGATGGCGGCATGACCACCGTCGAAAGCACGACGGATACTGCCGCAGAGGCAACTTCGACGACCAAATCCCCGGAAACCCAGGAGAAAGATCCACCGGTGGTCACGGTGACCGAGACCGAACAGGAGCAGGCACAGCCACCAAAAAACAATAATGGCGGCGGAAATGAACTCATCGACGGCTTGGGTGAATACGGCTGGACCGATACCAATACTTATGCCAATTGCCACCGTTATGAACGCGTCGTCTTTGCCGGCAAAGGCCCAGACGGCAGGGCCATTATCTGTGAAAATCAGGGAAACGTCCTGACGTACCGCTCGACCATCTTTGGTGGCGAATTTACTGGGTCAATCATTGGCCAAGACGGCGGCAATTACTACGTGGATGCCACACCATCGACCATCGTTGTAACCCCCAGCGGGATTAGCGTGCGCGAAGGCGGCGGACTGGCCGCCACCGCGGACTTTACTCAATCCTGGCAACGTTAACCACTGGTAAGTGGTTAACGACGCCACAAGGAAATGGTTAGCGTTAACCTCATGGGAGAGGTTAACGCGCCATAACGAGGTTAACGGGACTGTTTCTTATTGCGGTCCGCCGCTGCCGCCGCAGCCGCAGAAATCGAGTCATTGCGGTTCTTTAGCAGCTCAAGCGTCATGGCCTCGGCGTCCTCGGGGACGTTGGCGCCGAGGACGGCAAGGGCGGCATCGGCAAGCATGGCGGCAGTCTCCGGAACCGACTGGGCCGCGGCATAAGGAGGCGTGCCGTTATTGGGGCGCATCTCGATGACCGACAGCGCGATGTGGAAGGGCAACTCGATGCGGGGATCCGCATCGCCCACAATGGCAGCGGCGGTGGTGCGGAAGTGGTTCTGCAGCCGCTCGCGGGAGCTGTGATACTCCGAAAACTCCGGCGAATTGGCCACCGGCAACTGGTACAACCGGCCGACGTTCCAACCGCTGGTGAGCAACAGGCGCGATTCCGCGGCGACCAACGACCACAGGCGCTGCTCGGGCTCGGCATCAGAATCCACCAGCTCATCGGCTAACTCCAGCGAGGGCTCAATGGTGGAATTTAGCAGCGCGAGGAAAATCTCCGTCTTGGAGGGAAAGTGGTAGTACAGCGATGCCTGCCGGATGCCCACCGCGTCCGCGATCTGGTGGGTCGACGTCGTGGCAAAGCCCTGGGTGGTAAATAACTCTGAGGAGGCGTCCAAAATCTCTTCCCGGGCGCTATTGCCTCTGCGGCGGGGGCTATGTTTACGCGGCCTACCGACGTTTCCTGACATGCGGCGGACGCCTCCTTTCTCTCAGCAGAAAATGCTTTTACTCAACAACTCTACAGCCCTGCAGCCCGCCGGCGCGGACCGCATGCGTAGCCACAAAAACTTTGTGGCGATTCTAATGTGCGCCATCCGCGGTGCGTTGGGAGATGGACTCGAAGGTCGCAGATACCATGCGGCAGGCCGTGCCATAAGCCGTGCGCTCCAGCGGCGGGAGATCCTGCAGCGTGGATTCGCGGCCGTGCACGTTGTCGAACCAGCGCCGCATTTCTACCGAATACCCTGTGCGCCACGCAAGATCCAAGGTCTCTGCGTCCTCCGCGGTGAGCATCCCGCGCTCTTGGCCAATGGCAAGGCGATCGACCGTGGGGCGCGGGCTCGGTGCCGCCCACCGTGCAATGGCGGCGATGGGGGACAACAACATGGACTTAATGTCCACGGCCGCGCTGCGATCGGGCAAACCGCCGACGCGCTGAAGCAACGGCGGACGCTGGGACAACGCCTCCTCCAGCAAAGCCTGCTCGCCGCCGCGGCCTAAAGGCAGACCGGCATCGACGCGCGCTGCCATGGAATCGGCTGCTTGGTGCGCCTCTAGACCCACATCGCGAAAGACGGACTCCAAGTCGCTGTCTTCTCCCATCCACTCGATGGGCATGCTGGGAAGCTGATCCCCGCGCGCCGCCGCGCCGGTCAACCGGATATCCGCGTCCACGCCTGGTGCGCGCACGATGTCCGTCAGCAGCCGCGAAAACCAGTTTGCTAATTCAATCTCATCGTCTTGGTGTGCTACCGCATTGCGTAAGACATCTTGCGCCTCTGCCAATAAGCCGCGAGCAGTTGCCCGGGACTGGCAATGGGGAGCAAGCTCCGAAAGATCGAGAAGGGATTGATGCAGGCCCATACAGTCACTGCCTTTCACTCATTGCAAAGCGGTGCGCATCTAAAAATTGTGCGGCGCAGGATTGCTATAAATGTAACACTTATGCGATATCGCAGTAGCGCTCGGGGGAGCGTGCGGCGGGTACGCCGTGTCCGGAACTCTGGGCGTCCGTGGCGGAGCTTTCCTGCTGGTGCTGGAACGAGGGTGTGGCGCTTGCGGTGTAGCGCGAAACTAGACCTCTAAAACGACTTTCGCCGCCTCACCTCGAAAGGCGGAGCGGCGAAAGTTTATGGATCTTTTACCGTGTCACACTTGCCAGCGGCAAAAGTGCGCTGTTGATACCCAGCTACTGTTTAGCGGGTGGTGAACGGCAGGAGAGCCATTTCGCGTGCGTTCTTGACTGCGGTAGCAACCTGACGCTGCTGCTGCGGGGTCAAGCCGGTGACGCGACGGGAACGGATCTTGTGGCGATCCGAGATGAATAGACGCAGAGTCTTGGTGTCCTTGTAGTCCACCTTCTCAATGCCCTCAGCCTTCAAAGGGTTCTTCTTCGGGCGACGGCTCTGCTCCATACGGAACTTCTTTTGGTTATTGCGCTTATTAGCCATTGTGCAATTACCCCTTTACCAGCTGGACTTGCGAACGCCCGGCAGCTCACCACGGTGAGCCATGCCGCGCATACGGACACGGGACAGGCCGAACTTGCGGAGGTAACCGCGTGGGCGGCCATCGGCTGCGTCGCGGTTACGAACGCGGGCTGGGGAAGCGTCACGAGGCTGGCGGTTCAGCTCGAACTGAGCCTCCAAACGCTCCTCATCCGGGGTGTTCGGGTTCTTGATGATCTTCTTGAGCTCAGCGCGACGCTCCGCGTAGCGGGCGACGATTTCCTTGCGCTGCTCGTTCTTAGCGATCTTGGACTTCTTAGCCATGAATTATCGCTCCTCGCGGAATTCGACGTGCTTGCGGGCGATCGGATCGAACTTCTTCAGGGAGATGCGATCCGGGTTATTGCGCTTGTTCTTACGGGTCACGTAGGTGTAACCGGTGCCCGCAGTGGACTTCAGCTTGATGATTGGGCGAATATCGTTACGTGCCATACTTAAATCTTCTCCCCACGTGCGCGGATCTTGGCAACAACGGACTCGATGCCGTCGCGGTCAATGATCTTCATACCCTTGGTGGAAACATTCAGAGTAATGGTACGGCCCTCAGAGGGCAGGTAGTAGCGACGACGCTGCACGTTGGGGTTCCAACGGCGCGAAGTGCGGCGGTGCGAGTGCGAGACCTGCTTGCCGAATTCCGGCTTGCGGCCCGTTACCTGGCAAATAGCCGACATGGGTCTTCTTTCTCCTAGCCGCCCACATCGTGGCTATAAACGACTACGTGCCGACTGCCGTGTGAGGGTGGCAGTGCTCAAAAAGTGAGGTGTGAGCAGGTGCGGCATCGTCGTCAAAAACCAGTAGACGGGGCGTAATACGTATGTTTTGACAACAGCAAGAGCAAATCTTACAGCCTTACTCGCGATATACCTAATCGCTGCTGCGATGCCCCTACGTATAAAGGTGTCGGCTTTCTGCCGATGATCAAGCGACAGCGCCCAAAGCATTGGGGAGGTATGAGGCCTTACTATAACGAAAGGGGCGCATATGTGTGCCTGTGGCGACTGTGGTTGCCACAGGCGAGCAATTTCGTATATATGGCCGTGGAATGTAGGATAATTCAGGTTATCGGCCGGCGCGCTTTGTGGCGCCGGGCGAGCTGTAACTGTACATCCCAACTCGGGCACGATCCGTACCGGCATAGCAATCCAGTGTGCGGAACCGACCCGTAGTCCAACCCTGAGGGAATATATATGAAGAAAGACATCCACCCGGATTACCACCCAGTGGTCTTCCGTGATGCTGGTACCGGTCACTCCTTTTTGACCAAGTCCACCGCTACCTCTTCTCGCACCGTTGAGTGGGAAGACGGCAACGAGTACCCGCTCATCGTCGTTGACGTTACTGCTGAGTCCCACCCGTTCTGGACTGGTGCACAGCGCGTTATGGATACCGCTGGCCGTGTCGAGCGCTTCAACCAGCGCTTCGGTGCTATGGCTCGCCGCAAGAAGAAGAACGCGTAAGGAGAAGAAGAGAAAATGGCAACTCCTAAGTTTAAGAAGTCCCGTGCGAATACCCACGCACGTCGTTCCCAGTGGAAGGCTGACAACGTCGCCCTCCAGGAAGTCACCATTGACGGTCAGACCGTGCGCATCCCGCGCCGTCTGGTCAAGGCCGCTAAGCTCGGCCTGGTTGACGTAGAGCAGTTCTAAGCCTGCTTTCATCCTCGCCCCCTCCCGGTTGCTTATTAGTGACTGCGAGGGGGTTGCGATGTTTTAGACCCGCTTAGATTCTAGGGGGCATCAAAAAGCACCTGCAGGCCCGGGGTGGGCGGCAGGTGGTGCGGGGAACGCGCAGCCACAGTGCGTTCTCCTAAGCCGAAGGCCTATGCCTCGAGGGCGGCCTTGCGCTCCTCGGTGAGGCGGACTTCTTCCTTATTAATAAAGAGGAAGATGGCCAAAACGAGGATGGTAAAGAGCAGGAAGACCATGAAGGTGACATTCCAACCGGCGTACTTGACCAGGTAGCCCACACCGGTCGAGGCGAGCGTGGCACCGAGCAGGTAGCCGAAAAGTCCCGTAAAACCGGAAGCGGTACTTGCCACATTGCGCGGGGAGAGGTCGAGGGCCTGCAAACCGATGAGGCCAACCGGACCGTAGATGAAGGCACCGATGAGTGCGATGAAGGTAACCATAACCGCGAACGGGGTGCCCACTGGTGCCAGCCAGTAGCCGGCGATGGACAAGCCCGTAGCCAAGATAAAGATCAAGATGACCTTAGAGCGGTTGCCGTGGAAGAGCTTATCGGACATCCAACCGCAGAGAATGGTGCCCAGGAGGCCTGCGAGCTCGAAGGCGCCGAAGGCGATCAAACCGGAATTGATGTTCATGTGGTGGACTTCGGCGAGGTACGTCGTAATCCAGTTGAGCACGCCGTAGCGCAGTGCGTAAACAAATACATTGGCAATGGCCAGGAGCACAATGATGCGGTTGCGCAGGACGTATTTGAAAATCAGGTCCTTGGTAGAAATTCCATCGCCTTCTTGCCGCTTGATGTCTGCAACCTTGGCAGGATCATCGCGCCATTCATCGACCGTCGGCAGTCCTTCTGAAGGCGGATTATCGCGAATGAGCAGGAAGGCTAAGGCTGCGATGATCAGCGCCGCGACGGCGGGGAGCCAAAAGGCTACCTGCCATTGATTGCCGGTCATTGCCAAGCCGACGCCTACCAGCAGCGGTAGTACGCCTGCGCCCACATTGTGCGAGGTATTCCACAGCGATCCTTTCCAACCGCGCTCGGATGTGGAGAACCATTGCACGATGACGCGGCCGCATGGTGGGTGCCCCATGCCTTGGAACCAACCATTGAGGAACATGACGGTGGCAAAGACGCCGACGGATGCTGAGACCCACGGGACGAAGCCGACTATCAGGTTCATCAGTGCGGATAGACTCAGTCCGATGGGCAGGAAGTAACGCGCATTGGACTGGTCCGCGAGTATGGCGGAAAAGAATTTGGATAAGCCATAAGAAATCAACACGGCGTTACTAATGATGCCGATTGCAGGCTTGTCGATGCTCCCGTTATCTTCCAGCAGCAGCGGCGCGATCGTGGAGATGTTGTTGCGGATGAGGTAAAAGCCCGCGTAACCCAGGAAGATTCCCATGAAGACTTGGAAACGAAGGCCGGGGGAATTTCTTATCAACGTCCTCTTTAGGTAATTGAGGGCGTGGGCGGGGAGATTTGAGCCATGTCAGCACTGCATACTCCTTGGGTTGGAAAGATGAAAAAGATTGAACTTAAGGTTAAAGTAAGGCTAACCTTAAGTTAAATATAAAAGTGCGCTAACATAACTATGGATCGATTTTATTCTTCGGTGATTCTGTTCACAGCGGTGCGCCGCGGGGTGGGAGGATGTCTAACGGGGTGATGGTGGAGTCGAGTGCGAACGCAGGGGAGGCGACAGGTGTGGTGAGTTTGACCAGCTTATTGCCTACAGTAACTTCACAGGAACTTCTAGTAGGTTGGCAGAGTAGTTTAAGTTGTGACTAAGTGAAGCGAGGCATAGTGTTCCTATGAACATGAGGAATGATGACAACCGCGGCAATAATGGTCAGTCGCACGGTGTCCCGCAGGAACCCAACGGCGCGAACAATGGGCAGGCGCCGTATAACCAGCCGCGCGGAGGGCAACAGGATACTGGATCCGCGTATTCCAACGGAACCTATTCCCAAGGCTGGAACCAGCCGCGCATCAACGAGCAGGAGGCACAAGCCTCCCCACACGGTAACGAGGCGCCGCAGCACGCGCAGCACACCCCGCCCAGCAATCGCCTCTTTGGCGGCGCTCAGCCGGGTGCTACCCACGGGCAGCATGAAACTTCTAGCTTCGCTACCCAGCAAGGCGAGTATTCCCAGCAGGGGCCTGCGAATAATCAACCCGGCCAGCTGCCCGTGCCTGGGGTAACGCCATTGCCGCCGCAGCCAAAGCAGGAAAAGAAGATCGGGCTGGGTGCCGCGATGGCAATCGCTGCGGTAGCGGCAATCGCTGTAGGCTCCATTACCGGCGTGGTCGTGGGAAAGAATCAATCCAGCAGCGGCACGTCCGTGGTCAATGAGGCGCTCAATAGTAAACCGGCCGCCAACAGCATGGGCAAGGAGCCGGAGGAAGGCTCGGTGGAAGCGGTTTCTGCCAAGGTTTTGCCGGCCGTGGTATCCATTCAGACCGCTACTCGGACCTCGGCTGCGGAAGGTTCCGGTTCCATCATTTCTTCTGATGGTTATGTGTTGACCAACCACCACGTCATCGCCGGTGCAGAGCAGGGCGGCATTATGCAGGTGACCTTGAACGATGGCAGCAAGCACGAAGCCGATCTCGTGGCTTCCGATGCCAATACGGATGTTGCCATCATCAAGATCAAGGACGTGCACGACTTGCCACACCTCCAATTCGGTGACTCGGATGCGGTAGCGGTTGGCCAAGAGGTAGTCGCCGTCGGCTCGCCCCTCGGGCTTAATGCCACGGTGACCTCCGGCATCGTATCCGCGAAGAACCGCCCGGTGCGCGCGTCTCAGCAGGGTGGCGAGTCCTCGCTTATCGATGCCATCCAGACCGACGCCGCCGTCAACCCCGGCAATTCCGGTGGTCCCTTGGTGGACATGGAGGGCAATATCGTTGGTATGAACTCGATGATTGCGTCGTTGTCCGATAAAACCTCGGGTGAGGGCGGATCTATCGGCCTCGGGTTTGCCATTCCTTCCAACTTTGCCAAGCGCATGGCTGATGAGCTCATCAATAAAGGCCACGTAACCCACCCCACCTTGGGGGTTAAGGTCCTGGCGCGCGATGACGGAAATGGCGCGCGCATTGCAGAGGTCGAGCCAGGGGGACCAGCGGATCAAGCAGGTTTGAAGCAGGGCGATATCGTCACCCGCGTCAATGACCGGCTGATTGAAAACGCCGATGCGCTTATCGCAGCCGCGCGTTCCCAGGACTTCGGTGCGACCGTCACCTTGGAAGTATCCGATGGAAATTCGGATGATACTCGTCAGGTAGAGGTAACCCTGACAGGCGAGTAGATTAAAATGCAGCCCGCGCCGTGTCCGCATTGCGCCCCCGATGTTTCTTTGAAGGAGAAAAATGGCAGACTCCCAGCACGACTTGACCGACTCCACCAGTTTGGAGGATTCGGCTTCCACAGACGCTTTGCAGGATGTGGCGGAGCCGGATGATGCCTACCTCTTGGCCAGTGAGAAAGAGGACCGGTTGGCGGCGCCGCGCCGCGCACTCGTTGTGATCGTCACGGATCACCCCGGCGAAAATTCAGATAGTACCTCCAAACTGGTTACTGAGCTTTTGGCAGAGGCGGATTTCCGCATCGATGGTTCGGTAGTTGTGCGCTCGAAGAAATCCAAGATCCGGCAGGCCATTGAAACTGGCGTCGTCGGCGGTGTAGATCTCGTACTCACCGTCGGCGGTACCGGAGTGGGCCCGCGCGATAAGACGCCGGAAGCTACCACTGGGGTCATCGACAAGATGGTGCCGGGCGTGGCCCAAGCCTTGCGCTCTTCTGGTCAGGCTTGCGGCGCGGTCGATGCGTGCGCATCCCGCGGAATTTCGGGCGTTTCTGGTTCCACCGTCGTGGTCAACCTTGCGCCGTCGCGCGCTGCCGTGCGCGACGGCATGGCCACGTTGACCCCACTGGTCCACCACCTCGTGGATCAACTGCAAGAATCCAGCGTGCAATAACGCGAAGGAAAGGGGTGGAGATACTGCCATGACCTCGCAACCACGCCGACAGCGCAGGCGCGTATTCCGGCGATCAGATGCGCCGGAATATGACCGCAGCGCGGATCGCCCGGTAGGGCAGGACTTAGCTAGTGGGGAAGGCACCGATGCCCAGCGCATCGTCACTCTCGAGGATGCCGCAGCGGAAGGCGATGGCGCTCAGCCAGCCGAGCGCGGCGAAGAATTTTACCGCGAAAACCAGCCGCCGCACCACGGCTAATAGTCTGCTTATCCTTGTCGCGAGCCAAAAATGCTCAAGCAGTCATTACAAAAGCCCGTGGCCTCCTTCATTGCGAAGGTGGACACGGGCTTAACTGCTTCTTAGCAAGAATTAGTCGTCGTGGCGGCTGTGCTTGCCCTCAGAAGCAGTGGAGCCATCGGTGTCCTCGACCGCAGTGGCATCCCCAAGTGCCTTATCTGCGGCGGAGACAGCTCCCGCGTTCTGGGCCTGCAAGAGATCGCGGATTTCTGCCAAGAGTTCTTCCGAGGTTGGTGTCGGGGCCTCTGGGTCCACACCTTGGCGGCGCTTGGATGCTTCAGTGAGCTTGTTGAGAGGCATCACGATGAGGAAGTAGACCACTGCGGCGATGATCAGAAAGTTAATCGCGGCGGTAATGACGGCGCCAAAGTCCACGAAGGTGGACTTATTATCGGTGATCTGGAAGCCTAAACCATCGACCTCGGCGGAGCCGAAGGAGTTGATGATCGGTTGAATGATGGAATCCGTCACGGAAGTGACGATCGCCGTGAATGCGGAACCGATGATGACTGCGGTGGCAAGTTCGACGACGTTGCCGCGCATAATGAAGTCTTTAAAGCCCTTGAGCATGGGAGAAAACGGACCTTTCTGGGGATAGATAAGGATGGGTGTGAACCTTGAGCAAGCGGGAAGTTTAGTTCAAGCTAAAAGTACTCACAACTTGACGGACACGTGAATGCCACAACTCACTTGACGGATGCAGTGGTCAACCTTTGTGCAGGCATTTATGGTGAGGCATCTGCATCAACGGCTTGAGGCTGAGCGCGATCGCCCACGATGACCACGGTCAGCGGTTGGTTCAATGAGGCAGCGGCTACGTCATTGGCATGCTCATTAGGAAGTGCGAGCAAGACGGTGGCAGAAGAAACCTCGCCCTCCGCAGTGGTGGTGGAGACCACCCGGGCGCCGGAGGCGATGACGCGGGCGGTCGCGGGCTGGGAATCGGTGGCATCGCTTGCCGTGACGATATCGACGGTATCGCCGTGCTGCAGGTGGGGAATGATGTCAGGATCGGCAAGTTTTACAGGGATCATGCGGCCGGAACTTCCTTCCTTAGAACCGGCAGACCCCGATTCCGTGACGAGGCTAGACACCAACTCTTGGCCTAGGAGTCTCTGGCTGGTGACCACCTCACCCCTGCCCGCGGCGGCGGTGATGATGCGGCCGGCGAGATCGGAGGGGGCATCGGCAAGCGCGCTGCTAGGAATGGAAGAAGAAGGCAGGCGCTCGAGGGAGACATCGGAGGCGGAAAGCTCCGCACCGGCGGGCAGATCGTGGCTAAAGACCAGCACCTGCGGCAGTTCCTTCGCCCTGGAAATCGCGGAAACCAGTGCGGCAATGAGCAGGACCAGTGCGATGGCGCGGCGCACGAGCACGCCGCGGCGGTGGCCAGGGGTGCGCAGGGTGCGAAGGAATTGAGAGATTCGCGGGGACGGAGAATGAGCCATGCATAATTGGACTGCGCTACCGCCTGCGCGGTTCCCTCGGTTTAGGAAGAAAAGCGGTGGATTCCTGCGGCGGTAACCACGGCCTCGACGCGGCGATCGTGCGACCCGGCTGGGATAGAGTCAAGGAACTCGGTGGGGTAGACCATGGCGAGTACCGCGGGGTGGTTGCGCGGCACCATGGAAAGCGCGCGGTCATAGTACCCGCCGCCTTTGCCCAGGCGGTTTCCGGCGGCATCGATGGCCATGGCTGGGGCCAAAATCAGATCGCAACCGCACAGCACGCGGCTATCAAAACGCGGGCCGGCCGGCTCAGAAATGCCCAACTGGCCGGGCTGCATGCTGTGCGGGCCCTTGTATTCTGCCCAGTTCAAGACGCCGTTGCCGCAGGTGATGGGCAATAATACGCGGTCAACGCGGCGGGAAAGCCACGGGATGAAATCCGCCCCGCCTGGCTCTGAGCCCAACGGCCAATAGGCAGCGACGCTCGATACGCCGGCAAGCTCGGGTTCTAACTGCTCGCGCAGGGCAGTGGTCCATTCCGCGCGCTTATCGTCGGTGAGGTTGCGGCGCGCGCGAAGCAGGCGGGTGCGCAGTTGAGCTTTGATATCGCTGGAAGAAGGCATAAATAAATAATAGCGTCCGTGGCGTAGCGCTACACAGGAAAATAGTGCGCCGTTGTACCCTAAGATCCATGGCTAATGAACTCGAAGATTCCGCCACCGGAATCACCACGGTTGTAGTTCCTGCGGCTGGCATGGGCACCCGCTTTCTGCCCGCCACGAAAACCGTCCCCAAAGAATTGCTGCCCGTTGTGGATACTCCCGGCATCGAATTGATTGCTGAGGAGGCAGCCTCTGTGGGCGCGCGCCGCCTTGCGGTCATTACCGCACCCGAAAAGCAAGAAGTAATGCGCCATTTTGCGGAATTTCCGGATCTGGTAGAAACCTTAGATTCCCGCGGCAAGGATGAGCAGGTGGCCAAGGTCAACCGTGCCCACCAGCTCATTGAGCCCATCGCGGTAGAGCAAGAAAAGCCCTTGGGCTTGGGCCATGCCGTGGGGCTGGCGGAAGAAGTCCTGGCAGAGGACGAGGACTCTTTTGCCGTCATGCTGCCGGATGACATCGTGCTGCCGGCTACCGTCATGGCAGATATGGCGCGCGTTCGTGCTGAGCTTGGCGGCAGCGTGCTGTGCGCGTTTGCAGTACCACAAGAGCAGACGTTTAACTACGGCGTTTTTGACGTAGAAGATACTGACGCGCCGGGTGTGAAAAAGGTCGTCGGCATGGTAGAAAAGCCGGACCCAGAGGACGCACCGTCCAACCTGGTTGCTACGGGGCGCTACCTTTTGGACCGCAAGATCTTTGATGCGCTGCGCCGGATCGAACCGGGCAAGGGCGGGGAATTGCAGCTTACCGATGCCATCGAGCTGCTCATTGAAGAAGGCGAGCCCGTCCACGTGGTAGTCCATGAGGGCAAGCGCCACGATTTGGGCAACCCCGGTGGCTATATCCCAGCCAACGTGGACTTTGGCCTGCGCGATGAAAAATACGGCCCAGCGCTGTATAAAGCTATTAAACAAATCATGTCCGATTTCGAGGCGGAACAAGGCCTTAACTAATTACCTTGCACCGCGCGCACGTGCGTTGAGGGAAGCAAGGTAAGAGGGCAAGAAGAAAGGGCGGGCAGAGACCGTATGCGTTCAGTTGATGACCAGTTGGCGCTGGTTACTGATGCGGCGACGACCCCGGAGCCGGTGCGGATGAGCATTTCTAATGCGCTGGGGTTAATGTGCGCCGAGCAGGTGCAGGCCAATCAGCCCTTACCGGGCTTTCCCCAGGCGGCCATCGATGGTTATGCGGTACGCGCCGTTGATATCGGCGGCGAGCGCGGGCTGAAGGTCCGGCGCCCGAAGAATCAGGATCAAGACGGCAGCGAGGGGGAGGAGTCGGCTGAGCAGGCCGATGACGCCGCCACGCAGCCCGCCCCGCCAGAGGTCGAGCGTTCCTTGCCCGTCGTGGGCGAGGTTCCGGCCGGTTCGAAGCAGCCGCTGCGCCTGCAGCCCAAGCAAGCCGTGCGGGTCTATACGGGTGCTCCCTTGCCCACGCTTGCCGATGCCGTCCTGCCCCTCGAGTGGACCGACCGCGGACGCAAGCGCATCACGGCGCACCGGACGGTGCGCTCGGGCGACTTCGTCCGCCGCGTGGGCGATGATATCCAGCCCGGCGATGTCGCCGTATCGTCTGGCACCGTCCTCGGCCCAGCGCAGATTGGCCTACTGGCTGCGGTGGGTCGCTCTAAAGTGCTGGTCTATCCGCGACCCCGTGTGACCATCGTGTCCTTTGGCCGCGAGCTCGTTGATGTGGACAAGGAACCGGGTCTGGGCCAAGTCTTTGATGTGAACTCTTACTCATTGGCCGCCGCCGCAAAAGAAGCGGGGGCGGACGTGGTCCGCGTAGGCATTGCCGAAGGCGAACCCCGCCGCATCCGGGAAGTGCTAGAAACCCATATCACGCGCAGCGAGGCCCTCGTGATTACCGGTGCCGTTGGTGGCGCCGGCGCCGAGCAAATCCGCGAGATCTTGGCGGAAATCGGCGATATCGATACCTCACGCGTGGCCATGCACCCAGGATCCGTGCAAGGCTTTGGACTGGTAGGAGATGAACGCATCCCCACCTTCCTCCTTCCCTCGAACCCGGTATCGTCGCTGGTTATTTTCGAAATCTATATTCGACCCTTGATTCGCCTGGCCTTGGGCAAGCGCAACGCCCACCGCCGGGTGGTGCGTGCCCGCGCGCTCAACCACATTGATTCCCGCCCCGGACGCCGTGGTTTCATCCGTGCCCGCTTGATGCGCGATGCCGAAACCGCCGATTACCTGGTCGAGGGTCTTGGCGGTGCGACCGGCGCGCCGGCGCACCTTCTGGCCGGACTGTCAGAGGCTAATGCCATGATCCGCGTGCCGGAGGAAGTCACCGAGATCCGCCCGGGCGATGTTGTCGACGTCTTATTCCTCACCCAGCGCAGCTAATGCTCGACCCTTTCGGTACCGCTGCAGCGAAGCTGCGCCATCCAGTCACCGGGCCCACCGATGACCTGCACCCCGGTTGGCCGGAGGCGACGCCGACGGTGCAGCTTCCTTCCTCGGGGACACTGCCGTCTGGCGGGCGAATGCGGCTGAGACCCTTGCTGCGCTCGGATGGTCCCGAGTGGCGGCGCCAGCGCATTGAGGATGAACCATTGCTCCGGCCGGTGGAGCCTACCCAAGCGACCACCTGGGCACAAGCCCACAACTCGCAGGCCTGGTGGAATTACCTCATTTTTCTGCGCAACTCCGCGCGCGATGCGCAGGTGATCCCCTTGGCCATTGAGCTCGAGGGAAAATTCGTCGGCCAGGTAACACTTGGCAATATTCAGCATGGCAGCATCCGGGACTGTTGGATTGGCTATTGGGTGTATTCCGCCGTGCAGGGTGCCGGCGTCGCCACCGCGGCTACCGCCTTGGGAGTGGATCACGCCTTTGGGCGGGTAGGCCTGCACCGGGTGACTGCCACCTACTTGGAGCAAAATCCCGCTTCCGGGCGCGTGCTGGGGGCCAATGGATTTCGCTCCGAGGGGTATTTGCGCCGCAACCTGCATATCGATGGCGCTTGGCGGGATCACCACTTCGTCGCCTTGGTTAAGGAAGACTATTCCTCCACGGCGGTTGAGCGGCTGCGCCAAGCTGGGCGTTTGGTGTGAAAAGCATGCTTAATTCCGGGTAACGCTTTCTCAATTTTCACATAAGTAACAACATTGTAATTTGCGGCTTCTGTGGCCCCTAAAGTGCGGTTTTGGCGATTAGAGTGGAGTAATCATCTGCACCCCAAGGGAAGGTCCTTAAGTCGTGTCCACAGCTGTGCCAGTTATTGCAATCATCGTGGTGTGGCTCTTCGTGCTCGCGCCGTGGCTCCTGGGCAGGAGTAATCGCCCGATGAGCCACACCGGAGAGGCCTTTGAGGATACCCGTGTGCTCTTTTCCGGCGATTCCGGCAATGTCGCCGGCCGCCGCCGCCCGCGCTTGCGGGCCGATGATGTCCACCGCAGTGCTGCGGATGAAGACCAAGACTACGAGGTTGTATCCGCTGCTGCCGAGGACCCAGACCGCGAGGCAAACGTCGATGACGTGCTGATCGATGAAGAAGCAGAGGACCGCGCTTCCCGCGCACAGTCGCGGACCATTGCTGGCGCGGCCCGCCGCGCCCGGGCACAACCCTTTGGCGTGGGTGGCCGCGCATTCCGCTCTGCTGCCGACGAGGACGGGGCGGACGCGCACGATGAACACTCCGCCCCAGCTGAGGACGCTGCAGAGACCATTGAGGGTGAAGTCATTGAGGAATCGGTGACTCCGGCTGCGGCTGCTGACACCGCTGATACCACCGATGCCACCACTGCCGCCGATAGCGCGCGTACGTCCAAGGCCTCCGTCGATGCAGATGCGGACCTTGACGATGCCGATGATGTCTTGCTTGATGATGAGCGCGCCGGCGGGGAAGAAGGTGGTGCAAAGCGCAAGCGCCGCCGCAGGAATGTGGCTGCCGATTCCACCGAGTCTTTCACTGCGCCGGTGGCAGCAGACATTGCTGAGGATGCGTACGACTACGACGAGACCTATACCTCCCCGGTAGATCTGATGTATCCGGGTGCGGTTGATCCCGCCCCAGTCATTGATGCAGAAGAACCGGATACCGCAGAAACCGACTCTGCAGAGTCCGAATCCGATAGAGCAGGAGAGGAATCGGCCGAAGTAGATGAGTACGGTGCCCGTGGTGCTGAGGACGCGGCGCTGAATACTGACCTTTCTGAGGACGAGGTGGCATTTGCTCAGCGCCGCCTTGGCCGTGGTGGATGGGACCCAGTGGCGGATAAGGAAAAGTCCGCTACGCGCTACCAGCGCCGCCAGCGCACGCTTATCGGCCTAGCCATCGCAGTGGTCCTCACCGTGGCCCTCGGCATTGTGGCTGGCGGATGGACCTGGTGGCTGGCAGGTATCGTCGGCGTTCTGACCGGCATCTATCTGGTGGCGTTGCGCGCACAAGTCCGCCAAGAGCAAGCACTCTTGCGCCGCCGCGTAAAGCACCTGCGCCGGGCGCGGTTGGGCGTTCACAATACCGATGATGAGGCGTTGAAGATCCCCCGCAACCTGCGCCGTCCGGGTGCGGTCGTCGTCGAAATCGACGATGAAAGCCCCGACTTTGAGCACCTTCCCTTAAGCTACAGCGACGATGAAGACGGTGACTTTGATGGCCCACACGCCGGGCCCGATGGGGTAGGTCGCCGCGATGACCTGGCCGCTCGCCGCGCGGGTTAATTAGCCCGCTGCGCCTGGCTTCCGTGGAGCTTTTCGGTTTCCTCCGGCCATACGCCGGAGGTGGCCCGGCGGTGGGAGCCTAAGAGGTGGGTATCGACCATGCCGATGGCCTCCATGAGCGCAAAGCAGGTCACCGGCCCCACGAACTTAAAACCGGCCTTCTTTAATTCCCGCGACATGGCCTGCGACTCGGGGCTCTTTTTCGGGATATCCTCCATGACCTCGGGATAGATATTTTCTGCGGGCTGAAAGCTCCAAATGAAATCCGCTAGGCCGCCATTTTCGCGCAGTTTAATGGTGGCCTTCGCGTTATTGATGGTGGCGCGGATCTTGGGCTCGTTGCGGATAATGGAGGCATCGGCAAGCAAGTGCTCCACCTCGGCCTCACCGAATTCCGCAACCTTGTCCGGATCAAAGTGGCAAAAGGCCTCGCGGAAGGCGGGGCGCTTTTTTAATACCACGGCCCAGGACAGCCCAGACTGGAAGGACTCCAAGCTCAGGCGCTCAAACAGTCCGGCCTCATCCCTAATGGGAAGGCCCCATTCGGTGTCGTAATAATTCGTTAGCAGCGACGATGTCACGGCCCACGGCGTGCGGGCTATACCGTTTTCGTCGTACGCTAGCGGGGTTCGTTCTTCGGTAGTGGTTTCAGTATCCATGGGAGGTTCTCCTGTTGCTGTGTAGTGCCTATTTTCCTTGTCTTTTCCATTGAAGCAGCGATGGCGGGCGAGGCGCAGTGTGTACCTAGCTAGTTGGTGAAATTGCGAGCTCAGCGGGTGGGGCAGTGGCGTCTTCGCGTTGGGGTGGGCATTCGATGTAGTCTATTGACCATGAATAGACCTGCCGTTCGCGATGCCGCGTTGTTGCTTTTTCGGTTGGTCCTCGGACTCATTTTTATCGCGCACGGCGTGGACAAGATGTTCATGGACGGAATGGATGAGACTGTGGGGCAGTTTTCTGCCCTCGGCATCCCGCAGCCACAGATTGCCGGTTATGCCGCCGCAATCGGGGAAATGGTAGGCGGCGCCTTCCTCGTCATTGGTCTGTTGACCACTTTTGCCGCTGCGGCGCTGGCCGTGGACATGGTGGGCGCGCTGTACTTCGTGCACTGGGGCAATGGCCTCTTTGCTGGCGACGGTGGCATCGAGTACCCCTTGGTGCTGTGCATGTCACTGCTGATGATCGTTATTTTTGGTTCTGGCCGGGCGAGCTTGGATAGGGCGTTAAGCAATGTTGACGCATAGCCAAGTGCAAGCGGCGATTTCCGCCCAGCTGGATGGGGAAGAAGCGGAGCTTTCCGCTGACGTCATCGACGCTCACCTAGAACACTGCGCGGAGTGCCGAGCATTCCGCGATAAGGCAGCGGCGCTATCGCGTTCCTTAAGCTTCGTGGAACCGGCGGATTCCGGCATGGCGCCGCCGACCGACCTTTCTGAGGTAATCCTCGCAGGGGTAGAACCGGAGTGGAAGCGGGCCTCGAGCGCCAGGCAGGCCAACCTCACGGTGGCGCGCATCGCTTTGGTGGTCATGGGACTTGTCTTTGCGGTGTGGGCCATCGTGCAGGTGGTACGCGCCTCCGGCCTGGTACCGATGGGCGCAGAGGGTTCGGTGCTGGACCCCGCGGCCGATCCAGAGCGCGCCAACCTGCTGATGGAAGGCGCGGCCGTGCGCTTTGGCATGGCGTGTGGCCTGCTGTGGAGCGCGTGGCGCCCAGCGTCTGTGACCGGGCTGTTCCCGGTATCCGCCACGATGTTTGCGTTTCTTTTTGGCTTTGGCGTGCGCGATATTGCGCTGGGGACCGTCACCCTGGAGCAGGTCTATTTGCTCATCGCTACCGCGCTATCGACCCTGAGCCTGGCCTGGGCGTGGGCGGCCGAGAAGGGCTACCTGGTGCGCGCGTGGTGGAAATCCCTGAACGCGCAGCCGCACTAAGTGGATCGGGTTTCTGCGAGCTATTTCCAGCTGGGCAGCCACATCATGGATTGGTACCACGATTCCGGGATGATGAAGCCGTACAAGATGGGCGCGAAGTAGAAGAACATCGCGACCACCAGCGCGAGGTAGCAGGCGGCGGCAAATGTTCCCCGCCGCATCGTGCCGCCAGCGATGCGCGTTATCCATCGCCACCTTATGGGCTTACCGCGCCCGACCATTTGGCCCAGTATGAGGGCAAGCAGCACGATGACGAAGGGGATAAACGCGGTGGCATAAAAGAAGTACATCTGCCGGTCAAAGGCCGCGAGCCACGGCAGGAATCCGGCCGCGAAGCCCACGAGGGGAATGAGGAAGGCGCGGTTGCGGCGGATGATAAGGGACCACAGCCCCCAAAGCACCGCGGGGACCACCAGCCACCAGATCGCCGGGGTACCAAAGAGGTAGAGCATCTTGCGGCATTCGCCACCGCCGCTGCATTCTAGATCCGTGCTGGAGTAGTACAAAATGGGCCGGGCCCCGGCCAGCCATGCCCACGGCTTGGAATCCCACGGGTGGTGGTGGCCACCGGAAGAGGTCAAGCTGGCGTGAAAATCTAATACGGATAAGTGGTAATAAAACCAGCCGGCCACAGATTCTGGTAAGTGCATGAGCCAGGAGTCTTCCCCGATGGTCCCATCCACCTTGGCGTGCCGGTAGACCGCGGTTTCTGAGGCAAACCACGCGCGCCAGCTCCACACATAAATGAGCACGGGCACGGCCACCAGAGAAGCGAGGGCCGCGGGAGTATCGCGGATGAGCGTGCCCACGATATAGCGGCGAATGCCATACTTGCGGCGCAGTGAGAGATCACTAAAGACGCAGAGCAACCCGAAAAACATGATGTAGTACAGCCCAGACCACTTCACGGCGAGCGATAGTCCTAGGAAGACGCCGGCGGTAAAGCGCCACCACCGGAAGCCAAAGCGCGGTCCGAATGGGGAGGTGCCCATCCCGTCGTTCAACAGGGCTTGGTGGAGGCGCTCGCGCATTTGTTGATGATCGTGGGCAAGCGCCCACGCAGCGGCGACGATAAAAAAGACCTGGAAGATATCCAGCATGCCGAATTTTGCGGAGACCAAGAGGACGCCATCGCACACGGCTAAAATGCCGGCAAAGGTAGCCACCTGCCAGGAAAAGGACAACCGGCGAGCCAGCGCCATGGTCATCAGGACGGTGCCGACGCCGAAGAGGGCCGTCATCAAGCGCCAGCCCAGCGGGGTATAACCAAAGACCCATTCTGAAAAGGCAATGATCTGCTTTCCCAGCGGCGGGTGAACCACGAGTCCAAAGCCCGGGTTGGTCTCGATGCCGCCGATGACTAAGTTATCCCAGCTTTTGACCATGTCCCAGGCTTGGGGCACATAGTGCTTTTCATCGAAGACGGGTGTGCCCTGGGACACCGGTGCGGTAAGCCCCACGAACCGGGTAATCAGCGCGAGAACGGCGATGATGCCTGTGCTTATCCAATCGGCCTTGCCCCACGTGTAGGTACGCGGTGCCGGTGGCATCACGCGGTTATGTGGGGTGCGCGGTGAGCTAGCGGGGGCAGCGGTAGCAATAGTCACGAAGAAGAGTTTAGGCGACGAGCCTGCGCGCGGGCGCATAGGAGAATGTGGAATGCTAGAGGCATGTCAGCTTTAGGTCTGGAACCACTTCCGCGCGGCGTTATCCTTGCCGCCACGCCCTTGGGAAATGTCGGTGATGCTTCGGCGCGCCTGATGCAGGCATTGGCGCATGCGGATGTCATCGCTGCCGAAGATACCCGCCGCGTGCGCAACCTGGCGCAGGCCCTGGGTATCGAGATGTCCGGATCCGTGGTATCCAACTTCGACCACAATGAACAGGCGCGTGCGCAGCAGCTTATCGATGCCGCCCAGCACGGCACCGTCCTCGTGGTCACCGACGCCGGCATGCCGATCATCTCCGATCCGGGCCTGTCACTGGTGGCCGCGGCCGCCGAAAGAGATATTCCCGTGACGTGTTTCCCGGGCCCCTCAGCGGTGCCCACGGCGCTTGCCTTGTCTGGCCTGGGCGTGGGCCACTTCCTCTTCGATGCATTCCCTCCGCGCAAGCCCGGTCCGCGAAAGGCATGGCTGGAATCGCTGCGCAATGAAAAACGCGCCATCGTGTTTTTTGAATCGCCCCACCGCATCGCCGAGACGCTTGCCGATGCCGCCCAGGTTCTCGGCGGCGATCGACTCGCCGCGGTCTGCCGCGAGCTGACCAAGACGTACGAGGAAGTGCGCCGCGGCTCGTTAGCTGAGCTGGCCGAATGGGCGAGCGAGGGAGTCAAGGGCGAAATTACCGTGGTCATCGAAGGCGGAACCGGCGCTGCCGTGACCGCCGCTGACCTTGTCCCGCAGGCCTTGGAGTTGGCCGCGGCCGGCATGCGCTTGAAGGACGCGTGCAAGCAGGCCGCCAAGGGGACTGGGGTGTCGAATCGGGAGTTATACGATGCCGCGTTGGATGCCCGCTGACGGTCCGCTAATTGAACACTTGTTGAGCTGTCCGCAGGTTATTTCTATGCAGCGTATAAAACGTCACAATTAGTCGTGCTAACAGGTGGTTTCATGCTTTTATATATGTTATCGAATCGTTATATTTCTCGGGCGTGTGACGCCTAAAAGCTGTCTACGTGGGGATATGCAGCCTATGGGCGTGCAGGAAGCCTTAAGGAAATACCTAAAAATGTGCGTAAGCTGGGGTTTTGTTAACAAAACGGTTTGAAAAATTGGGGTCGCGCCGCCACTGTAGAGAGCATGACTAATACTGAAAATAACGGCACTGGTGTGCCCGAAGAAGGAAAGGGGTCCGGTGAAGCGCCTGCTGGGACCACCTCTACTGCTTCGAGTGATCAGCCGATTGAGGATTATCAAACGGTAGAAGAGGCACTGGACGAGCAGACGGCGACGAGCCAGATCCAGGACATGATCAACTCTGAGGGGTTCCACCCCGAAGAGTATGACGATCCGGAAATCGAAATCGCCGCAGACCGCGATAATATCCCGATTGACTGGACCATCATGGGGATTGCGGGTGTGCTCGTTGCCGCCATCGTTATCTGGGGCCTTGCCGCACCGGATAACTTCGCGGACTTTTCTTCCGCGGCCCTGACGTGGGTCGTCGATAAGTTCGGTTGGGCCTACGTGCTCTTTGGCACCGTCTTCGTGGCCTTCGTTATCTTCATCGCTTCCTCCAAGTTTGGCTCCATCAGGTTGGGCCATATTAATGAGGAACCGGAATTTTCCACGCCTTCGTGGATTGCCATGATGTTCGCTGCCGGTATGGGCATCGGCCTGATGTTCTACGGCGCTTCCGAGCCGCTCGCGAACTACCGCGACGGCACTCCCGGCCGGGGAACGGGAAACGTGGGATCGTCCATGGCCTATGCCATGTTCCACTGGACGCTGCACCCCTGGGCTGTGTACGCCATCGTTGGTTTGGCCATCGCGTACTCCACCTACCGCATCGGCCGCAAGCAGCTGCTGAGCCAGGCCTTCGTCCCGCTCATCGGCGAGCGCCGGGCCAACGGCGGATTGGGCAAATTCATTGACATCCTGTCCATCTTCGCCACCGTCTTCGGCACCGCCTGCTCCCTGGGCCTTGGCGCGCTGCAGATCCAGGCTGGCCTGGAGGCATCCGGCATCATCGATAACCCAACCCAGTCCGTGGTTATCGGTATTGTCTTGGTCCTGACCCTGGCCTTCTTACTGTCCGCACTGTCCGGTGTGGGCAAGGGCATTCAGTACGTGTCCAATGCCAACATGGTCTTGGCTGCGGTGCTGGCCATCTTCGTCTTCATCTTGGGCCCAACGGTGACCATCCTGAACCAGGTTCCAGGATCCATCGGTAACTACTTCAACTACTTCACCGAGATGATCGGCCGTACCGCAGAATCCGAAAACGGCACCGCCGGCGAGTGGCTGTCTGGCTACACCATCTTCTACTGGGCATGGTGGGTCTCCTGGTCCCCGTTCGTGGGCATGTTCTTGGCGCGCATTTCCCGCGGTCGTTCCGTCCGCGAGTTCTGCCTAGGCGTCCTGCTCATCCCAGCCGGCGTTTCCACACTGTGGTTCGCCATCTTCGGCGGCACCGCAATCCACATGGAGCAAAACGGCGAATCCATCACCGGCGAATCCGCCGAGGTAGAGCTGTTTAATCTCCTGCACAACCTGCCTGGTGGCTTCATTGCCGGCGTCGTCGCCGTCATCTTGCTGTCCACCTTCTTCATTACCTCCGCGGACTCCGCTTCCACCGTGATGGGTTCGATGACCCAAAACGGTGCCGCAACCGCGAAGCCGTGGCTCTCCGCCATGTGGGGTGCCCTGACCGCAGCCGTTGGCCTCACCCTGCTTTTGGTCAATGAGGACGCGCTGTCCAACCTGCAGAACGTCACCATCGTGGCGGCGCTGCCGTTCTTGTTTATCGTCATTGGCTTGATGTTCGCCATCTACAAGGACTTGAGCCAGGACATCATTTACCTCGAGTACCGCGAGGCGCAGCAGTTCCAGCGCAAGATGGCCCGCGAGCGCCGCTTGCACCGCGACTACCAGCGCACGCAGGTGCTCAAGAAGCGTCGCAACGAGCGTTTGAAGAACCCGATGAAGCGCAAGTAGATAGACCATCTACCGCCTTCGGTAGCAGCGCCCGCCGCTTTCCCAGAGTTGGGAGGGAGGCGGGCGTTTTTCGGTGGGAGAGGTAATGTGCCCTCAACGTGTGTTCGTGCAGGTGCTTCGATAAACTGGACTCCATGACTGAGTCTTTAGTAGTAAATGTTGCCTGGCCATATGCCAATGGCCCGCGCCACATCGGTCACGTGGCTGGCTTTGGCGTTCCTTCTGACGTATTCGCTCGCTTCCAGCGAATGCGTGGCCGCAACGTACTCATGGTCTCCGGTACGGATGAGCACGGCACCCCGTTGCTGGTCCAAGCTGATAAAGAGGGTGTATCCGTCCGCGAACTCGCGGATCGCTATAACCGTCAGATCGTCAACGATCTGGCTAACCTCGGCTTGTCGTATGACCTTTTTACCCGTACCACCACCCGTAATCACTACTCGGTGGTGCAGGAGCTGTTCAAGGGTCTCAATGAGAACGGCTACATGCTGAAGGAGACCACCAAGGGGGCAATCTCTCCGTCCACCGGCCGCACGCTGCCGGACCGCTATATCGAGGGCACGTGCCCCATTTGCGGCGCGGATGGCGCCCGCGGTGACCAGTGCGATAACTGCGGTAACCAGCTGGACCCGGTAGACCTCATAGACCCGGTATCCAAGATTAACGGCGAAACGCCGCAGTTCGTGGAGACCGAGCACTTCCTGCTGGATTTGCCATCTCTTAAGGATGAGCTGCAAAAGTGGCTTTCCACCCGCGAGGATTGGCGCCCGAACGTGTTGAAGTTCTCCCTGAACCTGCTGGAGGATATGCGCCCGCGCACCATGACTCGCGATATTGACTGGGGCATTCCCATTCCGGTGGACGGCTGGCAGGACAATAACGCGAAGAAGCTGTATGTGTGGTTCGACGCCGTCGTGGGCTATCTGTCCGCCTCCATCGAGTGGGCACACCGCACCGGCCAGCCGGAGGCGTGGAAGGAATTCTGGCAGGACCCAGAAACCCGCCACTATTACTTCCAGGGCAAGGACAATATCACCTTCCACTCGCAGATCTGGCCGGCGGAATTGCTGGGCTATGCCGGCAAGGGCTCCAAGGGCGGCGAGCTGCACCAGTACGGTGAGTTGGACCTGCCAACGGAAATCGTGTCCTCGGAATACTTGACTATGTCCGGCTCCAAGTTCTCCTCGTCCAAGGGCGTGGTGATCTACGTTAAGGACTTCCTGGCGGAGTTCGGTCCGGATCCGCTGCGTTACTTCATTGCCGTGGCTGGCCCGGAAAACAACGACGCGGACTTTACGTGGGATGAATTCGTGCGCCGCGTCAATAACGAACTT
Organism: Corynebacterium sp. KPL4015; assembly: GCF_040225725.1. Lineage (NCBI taxonomy): Bacteria > Bacillati > Actinomycetota > Actinomycetes > Mycobacteriales > Corynebacteriaceae > Corynebacterium > Corynebacterium sp. KPL4015. The sequence continues at coordinate 72,592 of NZ_JBEHGF010000008.1, forward strand.
GCCAATGGCTGGGGCAACTTGGTTAACCGCACCGTATCCATGGCGCACAAGAACTTTGGCGAGGTTCCGGTTCCAGCGGCCCTGGAGGAGCGCGACGAGGCCATTTTGCAGCTGGCGGAGGAGACCTTTAACACCGCCGGTAACCTGCTGGAGCAATCCAAGTTCAAGCAGGCCATTGTCTCCATCATGCACGTGGTGGGCGAGGCGAATGCCTATATCGCCTCCCAAGAGCCATGGAAGCTGGCCAAGGATGAAACCCAGCGTGAGCGCCTAGCCACCGTCTTGTGGACCGCCCTGCAGGTTGTGTCTGACTGCAATGTCATGCTCACCCCATTCCTGCCATTTACCGCGCAAAAGGTGCACGAGACTCTGGGCCGCACGGGCGAATGGGCCGCGCAGCCTGAGGTGCGCGAGGTCAAGGATGATATCCCGGTTGAGCTCGTAGGTGCGGGGCTTCCCCCAGAAAACCACGAATATCCTGTCATTATGGGTGACTACACCCAGCAGCAGGCCAAGTGGGAGCGCATCCAGGTGGCACCGGGTACTACCTTGGCAAAGCCGAAGCCGCTTATTTCCAAGCTGGATCCAGAGCTCGGCGAAACCGGCCCGGAATGGGCGCCGGTGGTGAACTAGCGCGGTAGCACCCCGCTAGATATACAAAGCGCGGTGGCCAGTCCCAATGAAAGGGAAGGCCACCGCGCTTTTGTTATGCCTTTAAGGTTCTGCCTAGTGCTGGAAATCGCGCTGCAGATGAACCAAACCTAGGCGCACGCCGTCCTTGGTGTGGATATTGGGCATACGGCCGGTTTCTTTAAACCCAAACTTCTTGTGCAGTGCGATGGAACCGGCATTGCTATCCACGATGTAGGTAATCATGGTTTCGATATAGGGATCGTCGGCAGCGATGTCCATGAGGGCATCGAGAAGCTCGGAGCCTACGCCCTTGCCCTGGGCTGCGGGGGAGATGTATACGGAATCTTCGACGGTGCCGTAGTAGATGGCGGGCGTGACGAATTGAAAGTAGGCGGCCCAGCCGATGATTTCATCATCGTCTACGGCAACGAGCACAGGCGAGCCCGCCTTGGCCATGTCTTTTAGCCAATCCTCGCGGTCAGAAACCTCTTCTTGCCAGGTGATGAGGTTATTGGCTGGTTTAGCGGCGGAGGCGGCGTTGTAGATGGCGGAAATCGAGGGGGCATCGGCAAGCTCAGCGGGGCGAATATGCATCAAAAGTCCTTTACACCAGAAGTTCTAAGTGGGTGAGGCTAAGCCAGTGATCGAATTTGTAGGTTACCTCTTTGAGAGTTCCCACGTTTTCAAACCCGAACTTTTCATGCAACTTTAATGATGCCGTATTAGTAGACACGATCAAGGCGAGCAGCGAATGCACCTTCTCATCCGCCCGGGCGCGTTCTACCAGCTCGCCCATAAGGGCGGTGCCTACGCCTTGGCCCTGGGCATTGGGGGAAAGGTAGATCGTGGTTTCATAGCAGCCCTGCCAGATGCGGGGATTGCGGTAGGGGTGATAGAGCGCCCAGCCCAAGTATTCGCCCGCATCGGTTTCGGCAATGAGGAAAGGACACTCCATGTCCTGGATGTGGCGCAGGTGTTCTTCGCGTTCAGCCACGGTGACTGGGGTGGAGTTAAAGATGACATCGGTGTGCTCGATGGCCCAGTTGAGGGTATCGGTCATGGCGGGGACATCGCTCAGGTCCGCTGGTCTGATCAACATAGCTGCCAATATTACAATTGCGGGTATGTCTAAAAAGAAGCGACGTCCTACTCCCATTCCAGCCCCAGGGCTCAGCGGGCTCAGTGATGCGCATACGCACCTTTTCTCGCATAAAGATACCGATGGGGTGCTGGTCAACCGCGCCCGCGCCGCCGGGGTATCCCGCCTGGTGACGGTAGGCGATGACCGCCGCGAGTCCGAAGCGGCGCTTGCGACCGCGCACGCGTTTCCCAATGTGTATGCCGCCTGTGCCATCCACCCGGTGCGGGCGAATGAGCTAGACGCGCCCACCAAAGCCGCTTTGGAGGACATGGTGGCGGATCCGCGGTGCGTGGCGGTGGGCGAGACCGGCATGGACGCCTATTGGGTCCACCACGAACCGGAGACCACCGCGAGCTTGGTCCAACAAGAAGAATCTCTGCGCTGGCATATCGATCTGGCGGTGCGCACCGGCAAGACCCTTATGATCCATAACCGCGAGGCGGATAAGGATTTGCTGCGCATTCTTGCTGATGCCCCCACGCCTGAAACCGTCATGCTCCACTGCTTTTCCTCACCGCTGCGGGTGGCAGAAGAAGCATTAGAGCGCGGTTACGTTTTGTCCTTTGCTGGCAATGTCACCTTTAAGCGCAATGCGCAGTTGCGCCAGGCGGCCGCTCTGGCTCCGGCGGGGCAGTTGCTGGTGGAGACTGATGCGCCGTTTATGACCCCGGAGCCGTTCCGCGGGCAGCGCAATGAGCCTTCCCTGATTGGGCACACCTATGACTGCATTGCCCGGGCGCGCCACCAGACCACTCAGGCATTGGCGGCGGAGGTCAATGAGACTTTTGACCGGGTGTATGGAATTAAGACGACAGGCGAGTGAGGATTGTCACAAAATTAAATACGCTGGTCGCTGGTGGCATGGGTGCTGGATGTGACAACTGTTTTCGCCAGTTATAGCTGTGGCGCAGCGCTTCTCGACTTTCCTTACTCGTTATCGTATTGTTATTGATTGTTCGTTGAGGCTTAACGCCTCTACCTTCCCGCCGCGCTGGTTCACAGTGGAGTAGTCGCGGCACCGCCGCTGGTTTCCCTAGCCCGCGGCAATAATTGTGATACTGGATAGACAGCACCACCGGAGATTAACTACACATGGCACCTCACCACATTAAGCGCATCAATAATTCACGTTCCCTGCCGCTGCGCCTGGCAACGGGTGGCGTCTTGAGCACCCTCGCCGTAGGCGGTGTCGTGGCGGTTGCTGCGCAGAAAGACCTAGTCGTAGAAGTCAACGGTGACAAGGTAGAGCTGGCCACCTTTGCCAAAGACGTGGACGGCGCCCTGCAGGCGGCCGGCGTCCAGGTGGGCGAAGAAGACATCGTCTCGCCCGCACCATCTGAGTCCGTGGCCGATGGCGATGAGATCTCCGTGCGCACCGCCAAGCCGGTTGCCGTATCCATCGATGGTGAACAGCAGCAGCTTTCTACTACTGATCTCACCGTGTCCGATCTGCTCAATAACCTGCAGGGCGTAAACCCGGGAGCTGCCGTGAAGTCTGGCGAAGATGACGTGGATAAAGATACCCAGTTAAAAGATGGCATGGATCTAGAGGTCGTTTCCCCCAAGATCATCAAGATCAACGATGGGGGCAAGAATACCTACACCAAGATTGCCGCCAAGACCGTGGACGATGTGCTCAAGGAGCGCGGTATCAAGCTCGATGAGGATGACCGCGTTTTCCCAGCCAAGGAAGAAAAGGTCACCGAGGGCATGTCTATCAAGGTTGAGCGGATAGACATTCAGACCGAGGATGTCACCGAGGAATTCGAGGCCGAGCCGCATTTCGTGGATGACCCTGAGCTGGAAGCTGGCGCTGAAGAGGTGCGCGAGCAAGGCGAAAAGGGCAAGCGCGAAATCACCCGCAAGGTGGTCCTGAAGAACGGCAAGAAGGAATCCGAAGAGGTCATCAAGGATGAGGTCGTTGTAGGGCCAAAGCCTGCGACCATTGCCCGCGGCACTAAGCAGGCGGAGCCGGAGCCGCAAGGCGGTAACTCGGGCGCGGCTGCCCCCGCCGTGGCTGATGGCTCCGTGTGGGATTCCATCGCGCAGTGCGAATCCACCGGTAACTGGTCCATCAATACCGGCAATGGTTTCTCCGGTGGCCTGCAATTCGCACCGTCCACTTGGGCTGGCTTCGGCGGCACCGAATACGCACCTGAGGCTTGGCAGGCCACCCGCGAGCAGCAGATTGCCGTGGCACAAAAGGTACAAGCCTCCCAGGGCTGGGGTGCATGGCCTGCATGTACCGCCAAGTTGGGCCTGCGCTAAAAAGCACGCGCAGCACCGCGCATTCTGCGTCGCACCCCGCGTCACTACGGCGCGGGGTGCGACTTTCTGCATTCTTCTACTAGGTTAGAGAACATGACTGAATCTCCGGGCGCCGCGCTTTTAGGCCCAGTAGAAATCCGAGCTTTAGCGGAGAAACTGGATATCACGCCCACCAAGAAATTGGGACAGAATTTCCTCCACGATCCCAATACCATTCGCCGCATCATCGCGGCAGCGGATCTGGATCCCACAGACCGCGTCGTGGAGGTCGGCCCCGGGTTGGGGTCACTGACCCTAGGGCTGGTGGAGACCGTTGAGGATCTCACCGCGGTGGAAATCGATCCGCGCTTGGCGGCGCAGCTGCCGGAAACGGTGGGAGAGCGCGCCGCCGACTACGCCGAGCGCCTGCGCGTGGTGGAAAAAGACGCGCTGCGCGTGACCAGTGAGGATGTCGCGGCTCCTACGGCGTTGGTGGCCAACCTGCCCTATAACGTGGCGGTGCCGGTGCTCTTGCACTTTTTGGAGACGTTTCCTTCCATCCGCCGCGTGCTCGTCATGGTGCAGCTGGAGGTGGCGCAGCGCCTCGCCGCGGAGCCCGGCAGCAAGATCTACGGCGTGCCTTCCGTGAAGGCCGGGTTTTATGGCACGGTGAGCCAGGCTGGGACCATTGGCAAGAATGTCTTTTGGCCCGCGCCCAATATCGTCTCCGGCTTGGTGCGCATCGATGTCTTCGATACCCCGTCCTGGCCGGTCGACGATGCCGCGCGCGCTGCGGTTTGGCCGCTTGTCGATGCCGCCTTTGCCCAACGCCGCAAGACCCTCCGCGCCGCACTATCGGGCCACTATGGTTCCGGTGCGGCCGCCGAAGAGGCGCTGCGCGCGGCCGGAATCGATCCGAAGCAGCGCGGGGAGAAGCTCGCTGTTGCAGACTTTGTACGATTGGCAGGACTACAGTGAGCGCACCACACGGAAACGAGCCGATCACCTATACCGCGCATGCGCACGCCAAGGTCAATGTGCACCTTGGCGTGGCGGAACCGCGGGAGGATGGCTTTCACGAGCTGGTCACGGTCTTTCAGTCCCTGAGCCTGCACGATACGGTAACGCTGACTGATTTAGGTAACGCCGAAGTAGATAAACCCCGCGTGCAGTACCTCAAGGTATCCGGTCCGCACGCGGCGGGCGTGCCCGAGGATGACACGAACCTGGCGTGGACTGCGGTGGACCGCATCATGCAGCACCTGTATGTCACCCGCGGCGGCATCAAGATTCCGGAGGTGGGCCTTGAGATTCACAAGGCAATTCCCACCGCCGGCGGCATGGCAGGCGGTTCCGCGGATGCAGCGGCGGCGCTGCGCCTTGCGGAGCGCTGCTACGGTCGTTATTACGGAATCGATTCGGTAGGAGAGCACATTCTGGATGCCTTGGGCGCCGCTCTTGGCTCCGACGTGCCGTTTACCCTGCTGGGCGGCACGGCGCTTGGTACCGGGCGCGGGGAGCAGTTGACTTCCATGATGACTAGGGGTACCTATCACTGGGCGCTGATTGCCTCCGATCGCGGCCTATCCACACCTAGTGTGTTCCGCAAGCTCGATGAATTGCGCGATGCGGGGCGGGTAACTGCACCGGCGCTTGATACGACGGAGATTTCCCAGGCGCTCATTTCCGGCGATGCCCAGCGCGTCGCGGCGCACCTGCACAATGACCTGCAGCCCGCCGCGCTATCCCTGCGCCCAGATCTCCGCAAGACCTTGGAGGCGGGCATGGATGCGGGCGCGCTCAACGGCATCGTCTCCGGCAGCGGGCCCACCTGCGCGTTCTTATGCGCCACCCGCGAAGAAGCGGAAGAAGTTGCAGCACAGGTCAGCATAGAAATACCGGGCACCAAGGGCGTTGTAGCCCAGGGCCCGGCTGCGGGTGCGGAAGTGCTCTAGCTTGGGGCGATGGGGATGGGCATCGCCAAGCACGAGCACTAGAGCGCTGGAAACTTAGAGCACGGCCATTTCGGTGGGCTCGAAGTCCAGCTCGTAGCGGTCCGTTTCCTTACCGCGCAAGAGGTCGATGACGACGAGCTCCTTCTTCTGTGCATCCGTGATGTAGGCATAGCCATTGGCGGCCTTGAGGATTGGGCCTGGCTGCTGCCACTCCTCGTTTTCCTTCCACTTGGAAATCGCGTCGATCTGCTTGGTGATTTCCCCGGAGTCAGGGTCGATGACATTGAGCTTGCCATCGGTGGTCAGCACCAGGGCCTCGCCCATAGGACCGCGTGCCAGGGAGCGGAACCAGTAGGAGCCGTCCAAGTCCACCTTTTTGGCGGAGTAGTCCTCAGTATTGATCAAGGTTACCGAGGTGGGGCGCTCGAAATCGGCGTCCTTCTCGGTCTTGTTATCCGCCAAGATGACATTGGATTCCTCGGATCCCGCGGAGTTTCCGGAGCGCTGGTAGCCATCGGCACCGGCATAGTCGGAGACGTCTACCTTGTGGAACTTGGAGCCGTCAAAGACTACGGGGCCGTCTTCGCAGCCGAAGAAGAGCTTGCCATTTCCAGCGGCTGCTTCGCCGTGGACGCCGGGGCACTCGGTGGTTTCATCCAAGACTTTGCCGTCCTTGTCCAGGTGCTGGATGGTGTGGCGCTCGTCTTCGGTGCCCTTGGTGATGACCACGGAGCCATCCTCAAGCGGGACGGCCACGCCGTGGTGCGCCTCGCCCGTCTTGACGGTGTTGACGGGCTTGGCGTCCTTGGAGCCGATGTCCTCGGTCTTATAAATCTTGGCTACGCCATCGCCATCAGAAAATAGGGCGGTAAAACCATCGTGGTGGACCACGTGGCCAGCGTGGGGCGCCTTAATCTTGTCATCGCCCAGCTCTGGATCCGCGGTGTAGTAGTGGTTGTGGTCGCCGTGAGCCTTGGTGATGCGGCCGGTGTCGTAGGTGAGGAAGTTATCGCCCTTGGTCACCATGACGTGGCGGTCATTGCCGGCGTCATTGAGGCGGAGGAACGAATTCATCTCCTCTTCATCGAGAATATCGCCGGATTTGGCATCGTAGGTGGTCAGACCATCAGCGTGGGAGAAGACGATGCGCGTGGGAAGCTGGGCTACCTCGGTTTGGCCCTCTTCGGCCTCCATACCGTCGTGGGAGTGGCCCTCATGATCGTGGTCATGGTCGTGTTCTTGGCTTTCCGCGGTGGTGGTTTCGTTGGTGTTTTGGGCGTCGGTATCTTCTTCCGGCGCCGAGCAGGAAGCGATGGTGAGCGCTGAGGCAGAGAGGATAGTGCAGAGGGTAAGTGTGTGCTTCTTCATACACACGCAGAGTATTGCAAGTGAAATTCGGTAGCAACATGTTTGGGAATGCGGGGGTGGCGGTAGGGAGGTATTAAGATGAGTCCCTGTTATGGCAAACCTGATTAACCTCGAGCAAGTCACGAAATCCTATGGCTTAAAAACTCTCCTTGATGGGGTATCACTCGGCGTGCAAACCGGGGATCGCATCGGCATCGTGGGCGTTAATGGCGGCGGCAAGACCACGCTGCTGGAAGTGCTCACCGGCATCGAGCCGCCGGATTCCGGCCGCGTATCTCACACCTCGGATCTGCGCATGGCCGTGGTGACGCAGCGCTTTGATCTGCCCGAAGAGCTCACCATCGCGCAGGCGATCATTGAACCCCTCGAGCTCGAGACCTACGAATGGGCCTCCAACGCCAAGGTGCGCGACGTGCTCGGCGGCCTTGGCATCGTGGACCTGGGGCTAGATACTCCCGTGAGCTCCCTGTCCGGCGGTGAGCGCCGCCGCGTGAACCTTGCCGCCGCGCTGGTGCAGGATTTAGACCTCGTGGTGCTCGATGAGCCCACGAACCACCTGGACGTGGAAGGCGTGCAGTGGCTGGCTGACCACCTGCTCAAGCGCAACCTCGCCGTGATCGTGGTCACCCACGACCGCTGGTTCCTCGATACCATTGCCACCTGGACATGGGAGGTCCACGACGGCACGGTCGATGCTTACGAGGGCGGATACAACGACTGGACGTTTGCCCGCGCCGAGCGCGCCCGCCAGGCCGATGCGATGGAGCAACGCCGCAAAAACCTGGCCCGCAAGGAATTGGCGTGGCTGCGCCGCGGGGCACCGGCGCGTACCTCGAAACCGCGCTACCGGATTGAGGCTGCGGAAGCGCTAATTTCTGATGTCCCCGAGCCGCGCAACAAGGTCGAGCTCATGTCCTTTTCCAAGCAGCGCCAGGGCCGCGTGGTCATCGAGCTAGAAGATGCCACGATTAAGTCCCCGGATGGCCGCACCTTGGTTGACCACCTCACCTGGCGCTTGGCTCCGGGCGAGCGCATCGGTCTCGTCGGCGTGAATGGGTCTGGAAAGACCACGCTGCTGCGCACGCTGGCGGGCGAATACGAGCTCGCAGCCGGAAAGCGCATCGAGGGCCAAACGGTGCGCTTGGGCTGGTTGCGCCAAGAACTCGATGACTTGGATCCGCAGCGCCGGCTTCTCGATGCCGTCGAGGACGTTGCCACCTACGTGCAGTTAGGCAAAAAGGAGCTCAGCGCCTCCCAGCTGGCCGAGCGCCTTGGCTTTTCAGCCAAGCGCCAGCGCACCCCGGTCGGTGACCTCTCCGGTGGCGAGCGCCGCCGCCTCCAGCTCACCCGCGTGCTCATGGCAGAACCCAATGTTTTGCTGCTAGATGAGCCCACCAACGACCTGGACATCGATACGCTCCAGGAATTGGAATCTCTACTCGATTCTTGGCCGGGTACCCTGGTGGTCATTTCGCACGATCGCTATCTCATCGAGCGCATTGCGGATAATACGTACGCGCTCTTTGGCGATGGCAACCTGACGAACCTTCCCGGCGGCATCGACGAGTATCTGCGCAAGCGTGAAGAAATCGAGGCCGGCAAAAACACTGGGGTTATAAACCTGGGAGAAAAGAAGTCGGAGGCGGCGACACCGAAGCAGGAGAAGAAGCTTTCTTCCCAGCAAGAGCGCGAAATCACCAAGAAGATGAACGCACTCGAGCGGAAGATGCAGAAGCTGGAAAAATCCGCCGCGCAGATCAATGAGAAATTGGCTGCGGCGGCAGAAGAAGTCGATACCGAAGCGATGACTCGACTCGATACGGAATTAAAGGACAATCGCAGCGCCTATGAGGATTTGGAGATGGAATGGCTGGAGTTAGGGGAGAAGCTCGAACAGTAGAAGCTCGCATCGCTGATATTGCCCGCCACCTCGATCCGTGGGGCGTTATCGGCGCCGCCATTTTGTCTACGCTGGGCCTTACTCCGTCCATTTTGCCCCGCGATTGGCCCTATCAAGGCCTGATTTCGGGCCTTGCTGCCGGTTTCGGTTACGTGGTGGGCATCGGTGTGAAGCTGGTGTGGTATCGCTTCGTCGTGAGCAAATGGGCGGATAAGTACCCATGGCTTGCCGCCTCCGCGTGGGAGCCTAAGCGCTACCGGCTGCTCGCGCGCATCGCCACGGGCGCGTTCATCGCCTGGCTGGTCGGTTTCGTGATTATTGCCGTGCGGTGGCAGCACGAGCTCGCACGCGTATATTCCGTGCCCGCGCCGTCCATGTCCAGCTACCTGCTGGTCGTGCCTTTGGCCTTGGTGGTATTTACCGCTTTCCTGCTCATCCTGCGCTCCATTATCTTTCTGGTGCGCTGGTTAGCGCGGCGCTTCCCGCAGCGGTTCCGCTCCACATACCGCCGCCTCGGGGCAGTACTCATCGTTGCGGTCATCGCTATCTACACCATTGAAAACATCATTCCCGGTGCCATCGTGGGCTTGGGCGATAGGGTTTTTACTGCCCAGAATGCCGACCCTGATCCGGATGCTCAGCGCCCTACCCTGAGCGAGCGCTCCGGATCGCCAACTTCTGATGTCGACTGGAACGGCGTAGGCCTGCAAGGCTCCCGGTTCCTAAGTTCCGGTGCGCATAAGGCCGAGCTTGAACAGGTGACTGGTAAACCCGCCAAGGAGCCCATCCGTGCCTACGCCGGCCTAGGCAACCGCGATTCCAATGAAGGGCGGGCGCAATTGCTTATCGATGAACTCGAGCGCACCCACGCCCAAGACCGCAAGGCCCTCCTATTGACCATGACCACCGGTACCGGCTGGGTATCGTCTTATTCCGCGCAAGCCTTCGAACTGCTCTATGGAGGGGATACCGCCATTGCCGCAGCGCAGTATTCCGCCATGCCGTCCGTTTTCCACTTCCTTGGCGGCGGCGGCCAAGTAGAGCGCGCCGGGGAAGAGTTCATCAACCCCGTCGTGGACTGGTGGAATTCGCTGCCCGAAGATGACCGGCCCAAGCTCTACCTCTACGGCGAGTCCTTAGGCACAACCGGTATCGAGGCTGCCTTTTCTGGCGTGCGCGATATCGCCAACTCCGTCGATGGCATCTTATTAACAGGCCCGCCGCACTTTAACCAGTTGCGCTCGCAGTTTGTGGAGCGCCGTGATCCCGGGTCGACAGAAATCTCGCCGGTCTACGCCGGCGGGCTCGTGGTCCGTTTTGCCAACGAGGTGGACCAAGTCCGCCGCTGGGGACGCGTTCCGGAAGAGGAGTGGGGCAGGACCCGCATGCTATATATTCAGCACCCTTCCGATCCTGTGAGCTGGTGGTCGCCCGGATTGGCCTTCAAAGAGCCGGATTGGATGAAAGAAGACAGCCCCTATTCGCGTGAGCGCGTGATGCAGTGGATGCCTATTATTACCTACCTGCAACTTGCTGCGGATCTACCCGGAGCCAAGGATGTTCCCGATGGTGTGGGCCATAATTACGGGAACTCTGTCCTCGATGGATTTGCGGCCATCGCCGGGCCCGATCTTGCCCGTTCCATTGATTCGGAGGAGCTGCAGCGGCAATTCAATGAACTCGATGTTGGTATTTATTAGGCTTCCTAGGGCTTCTTAACCCCGCGAGGTAACCCAGAGCACGCAGAGCACCGCTTGTATAACAAAGCCATATCGAAGTGGGGCGGAACCGGCGATATGCTTTCGCCCTCTGAAAAGTTATGACAAGCTGAAAATCATGAAGCCGATTCGAAGCGCCACCGCAGCAGTCCTGACCACCGTACTCGCCCTGTCTGGTACCACGGCAGTGGCTTCTGCGGAGCTTACCGCGGCCCCGCAGGTTCAGCAGGTTTCCACCCTTGCTGAAAAGTACAACGTTACTTTGCCCAGCTTTCTAAAGGCCGCACCTGAAGCTGAACCGGAAGTAGCAGCGGAAGAAGCGCCTACGACTGAAGCCGCTCCGGAGCCACAGGCCTTCGAGGCCCCGCAGGTTGCCGCTGACTTGCAGGTAGCCACCGCCGATCACCTAGCCCAGGCTGGTCACCACCCAGATGAGACCGCAACCGCTATCGCACAGGAATGGGCAAACCAGGGTGCAGGCGGTGAGCTTACGTACTACGGCGACGTGGCAAGCGGCGTGACCCACACCGATGAGGGTCAAGGCAACGTCTACCGTCTGTCTGAAGAACAAGCCCAGGAGCGCCTCAACTGGTTCAACCGGGGCCTCGAGGTAACCCCCGGACCCGAGTACGGTTACGGCGTCGCTACTGCCTTTGATGGCGAGTTCATCTACATCGCGGAATACTTCCTTAACTAGTTCTTATTCCCGCGATACCTGCCCCCGATTCTCCTGAGGCCCGCGCGCATGGCAGAGCAGCCATGACGCAGTGGGAACAATATTGATAGAATCGGGGGCATGATTTTGATTAACGTACAGTTCCACGTAAAGCCTGAATACGCCGATACTTTCCTTGATGAGATCAACTGGTACACCGAGGCTTGCAACGCCGAGCCGGGTTGCATCGACTTCAAGTGGTACCGCGATCCGGAAGATTCTCAGCGCTTCCTGCTGCTCGAGTCCTACGCAGATGGCAAGGACGTAGAGCACGTTCAGGGCGAGCACTTCAAGCGCGCCTGCGACGAATTCCCCAAGTACCTCGTAGAGACCCCAGACATCATCAACGTCCACATCGATGGCCGCACCGGTTGGGACAAGATGGGCGAGTTCGCCGTCGATTAATCTCGCTGCCTAGTACTAAAGCCCGCACTCATGGTTGACTGAACTGCTCCCCATTAGTTGGACTGAGAAATCAGTTACCGACTAGTGGGGAGTAGTTTTCTTTGAGAGTACGAAGT
>NZ_JBEHGF010000009.1:0-83155 GCF_040225725.1 Corynebacterium sp. KPL4015
GGTTACGCTTACCTGGTACTGCAAGGGTTTTTCTTTCATAGTTGATGTTGGCGACACCACGATTCGTTGGTGTCGCAGCAGCTTCTACTTGGAAGAAGCTCATTGTTGTGGCTAACTTCAAACAGATCCTTGCGATGTGCCTTGGCGGTGCTAGCTATACGCAGATCACACATACATTGGGGTGGGGTCTAACCCCCGACGTGTCCACTTTCCGGGGTCAGACCCTCACTCGTAAACTGCCTTAATAGCGGCCTCCGAATCCGCATAGGAGACTTTGACATGCGCAAAGCCACCTCCCCAATGGAACCGGACGAATAAAGCAATCAGCCGAGCCGACTCCGTCGTCCCGCCCCGGTACCAACTACCCAGAACACGGCAGTACCGAGTCCCCAGAACACCGGTACCAAAAACTCGCATCTGACACTCGTCGGAGTCTTTCCAGATCTGGTGAATCTTGCGATCAACATCATCGTAAAAAGATGTCCGATCATCTTTACCGGATAGGCGTTGCTGCTGCATATGGGCCCATGTGTAGTATCCAGACCGAGACACCTTCAAAAGGCGTGCCATGCGCTTGATGCTGTAGTTAGCCTTGCTCTGGCTGCATTAATTCGAACTTTTCTGTTCGCGTTGCCTTAAAGCGAAGAAGGCTGTCGCTTTAAGGCAAAAACTCGTTATCCATCTTGGCTTCTGCCAGCTCACGACGCAGACGAGCATTCTCAGCACGAAGAGCCGCCTCGCTTAGCCCATCAGAGGATCCTTAGGCGTTGACGCTCATTTTTTACCCACCGGACTAAAAGGCCAGGTGCGACACCAATTTCTTTCGCTACATGAGCAATTGGGCGTTCTGACTCGATTACTAGGTTTGCGGCTTCACGCCGGTACTCCGGCGTGTATTTCTGGCGTTGTTGACTGACAATGAACATCCTCTCTTACGGACACAAAATCCGCACTAATCGGGTGTCCACTAAACGAGTGGTAACCTCAAAATTCTGAATTTAGTTTATTATCACATTATAAGTTTGCTCTCTTCTTATTTTGCCTAACTAGATCTAACATTAAAATTGTTTGTGGACGCCATCTTTAGAAAGGAAAACAATGAGAAAACCCGTGGCGTTTTTGGTTGCCACACTCCTTAGTTTTACTGGCGTAGAGGCTCACGCGGCACCGGCTCCTATGACAGCTCAGTCAAAGCATCAATCTGTGCCCAAAAATTCTGAAGATACTTTATTTTCCGAAGGTACTAAGATTCAAAGGCTTTCCGGAAGTCAATTCCAAGTATCGACCCCAGATCATCAATATCAGGTCACGGTTGATAAAGCTACAAGCACAGCGACCGTAATCGATGAAAACAACGATGAACAAACATTTAAGATTCCAAATATGCGAGGAAATTCAGTACAAGGAAAACCGGTTGTTACTCCATATTTTAATTGGTCCTCGGTGCCTTGTGCGATGCTACTTTGGGCAGTAGGAGTAATTCATCATGTCGGTTGGACAGCAGCAGCGGGAATAATCGCAGCCGAGGGGCCTGCAGGGGCAGCACTAGCCGCCGCTATTTGGGCTTATGGAGTCGATGCTTTCTTCGCTCTTGTGAGCAGCCAGTGCTAAAATCAAGTGCTTAATTTTGGAAAAGAGATCATGCACGTCACTCGAATAGAACTCGGCATAATAGTGTCAGCACTAACATGTGTTTTCGCGTTTTTCCACCAACTACCTTTGAGTATTGGATTCGCAGTCATTGGTGCCTTGCTGCTTGGTCTCCTTCCAGAGAGACAAAGATTAGATCGAAAAGCTCAGCAACGGGGAATACGCCGGTTTGGTTTATTCACAATGTGGATTGGACTCTGTTTTAGTATCGCAATCTTTGTACATGATTTTTTACTCACACAGGATGTGTATTTTCCCGCGCTAATAGCTACGCTAGCTGTTGCGGCGGCAGGAGGCTCTCTGGTACGCACGAAGAAGCTTCTGTAATGAAGTAAAGAAAGCCGTTTTTGAGACCATTACCGCGTGGCCCAACGCCGGCATTACAGCCGACACAGGCGGAGTGACCGTCACCAGAACCGCCCCATCAGTTCAGCAGAAACCACCTCACCCCGAGCCCGACTAACCCAATCACAGAGAAGCAGCGCCCTGCGGGCGCTTTCTTTTTATCCGGAAGCACTCTGCGCATATTTATCACACACCAGTTGATTATCCACAGGGTTTTAACTGCGGGTGTATCTATTCTCCCAGGTGGTCTATAGGGCCTGACCCCTGGAAAGTGGACACGTCGGGGGTAAGGACCGCAATTCTATGAACGAAAGCGCAAGGAAGGCAAGCGTCACAACGCCGCGGTCGTAGCACTCGCCCGCAGACGAATCAACGTCCTCTACGCCATGATGCGTAACCACGAGTATTACCGCGACCCCGCTCCAGCAAAGGAAGCCGCAGCAGCCTATCCCCTAACAGCGAAACAAGCCGACTCGGAAAAATCCCAGTCGGCTACCAGTCGCGCGCAAAACAACACACCTAAAAATCCCGAGTTGAGGATCCGCACCAATCAACCTCACCCGCGAGATTGACAAACTATATAGGAACACCCCCGCCTTCGTCACTCCGCTTTTCTCTCTGGGAGGCGAAGGCGCCAGCTGAACGCAGACTGGGTTAGTCGGCGCCCTCTGCCAAGCCGCCGGTATTGGAAAGCTCCACTTCCTGAATACTGACATACTGCGCGATCTCTTCGACGAAGCCTGGATCGTGGCATGTAAGCACTATTGCCGCTCCTGATTCCAGCGCGCCGTGAATTAGTTGATGCATCAGTGCTCGGTCCGTTAGCGAAAGCAGGCTATCGGGCTCATCCATGAGCAAGATTCCGTGGCCCATCCCCACCACATGTGCCGTTTGGGCCAGCCTGAGCCGGGAGGCGGATAGATCTAATGGGTGCTCAGCCGCATCAAGCTCTAGTAGCTCCCGTAACGCGCTATCGGAAACAAAGTCACCCAAGGTGGAATATATTACCTGGTCATAAGGAGATTGGAGGACCAATCCCCGGGGCTCAGCTGGGCGCTGTGCCCCATCAAGGCCGGCGGCGGCGCGCAGGAGAGACGTTTTTCCAGTACCGTTTGCCCCGCGCAACCAAGTCACGCCCCCTCCGCGAATGGGTATGGTTACCGGTCCGACGCTAAAGGTATTGCCGGAAGGCTTCGCCGATTGCCACCACCGCTTCTTTTCTTGCCCGCGGCGCGCAGTAAGCGGACCAAGAGATCCCCGGGATCCATAAGAAGAAATCACGTCTACGCTTACTGGGGCTGGTTGTGGGATCTCCCCTACGACTTCCCCACCCAATTCGGGCCAATGCATGGATGACACGGCAAGAACGCAGGTATTGCGCAGCGAATGCAATAGCTTCACCATCATCGCCAACGATGTGGGGTCAAGACCCGCGCTCGGCTCACAAATAATGAGTACCTCGGGCTCGCGGCTCGCTACGCATGCAGCGGCGAGCCTCCGCGTCTGACCGCCCGAAAGCTGGGTGGGGTTCTTCTCCGCGTAACCGCTGAGCCCCACCGCCGCGAGCATTTCCTCTCCCCGCACCTGCATGCGGGCTGGGTCCTCACCCTGGTTTTCTAATCCTAGGACCACTTCTTCGATGCAGGTATCGCGCAGGTAGCTCATCTGCGCGGAAGAGTCAGTACCGATGATGGCAGACGTAGAGAATTTTTCGCCCAGCTCTTGCGCCACGTTTTCGGCGATGGCATCCGAAGGCACAAGTACTTGGACGATGCTTCCCTTACTTGGCTGAATATCGTCTATATCCATACAAAGACCATGACTCCTATGGTTCCAAGGGGAACGATGTAGCGCAGCACGCGGGACAGGATTGAATCCGGTACCGGCCGCAAAAGGGTCCTGGTCCCCTCTTCATCAAAGCCCACGGCGGCAAGGGCGTGGCCACGCTCGGTGCCTTGGATCAAAAGGCGCGAAATCACTGGGATGACCACCCGGGAAATAGTATTGCGCCACGTCACTTTGATTCCCGCCAGCTGGTTGGCGTCGCGGACGGTCCGCCAGGCTTGCGCACCTTGCGGTAAAGACTGCAGTGAAGCACCAACGATATAGGCAATTTTGTGTCCTGCGCGCGAGACCTGGAGCCATTTCGCAATATCGGAAATTCGCAGCACGGACATCGCCACGATGAAGCACACCATTAACGCGAAAAAGCGCAGGGCTAGCGTGGCGGCAACAAGCAGGCCATCGGTTGTGACCAGCGGAATCAGTTGGTTATCGCCATAAGGGGCGTGGATCACCAGCATCGATAAGGCCACCGGAACACAGAGCGCCCCAGAGGCCAAGACGATCGCGATGGACCTCGTGGCCCACACGCCATAGGCAAGCATTGCGCCTGCGACCAGTGCAGATGTTAGTGGGCTATTGAGAGCGAGGATGAGTAGCCAACCGCACGCAGCAATGGTGAGGACCGTCGACGGGTGAAGGCGATACATTAGCGAGGCTGCAAGGATTCCCGGGTGCGCTTGGGCAAGGATTTCACGGCAGCCCACACGATAAGGAAGACGACGGCCTTATCCAGTGGGTCAGAGATGAGGGACTGCATCGTCACGGATGCAATCAAGGAGTTGCCCAGTTCGCGGAAGAGGGACGTGAGCGCGCCGGTACCGACACCAGCCGTACCACCGTAGACGAAGGCGGCAACAGGAGCGGCGAGCATACCGCAGATGATGCCGATAATGGCACCACTGACGATGACCTTCCAGATCTTGGTGAACGCACCCTTTTGAATGGCCCAGCCAGAAAGGAAGCCGGTAGCCGCGGAAACGGCGGCGAAGGGGAGCGCCATCGGGTTAAGCAGGCCCCAGACCACTGATGACAGCGTACCGGTAGCGAGCCCGGCGATGGGGCCTGCGAGGGCAGCTACCAAGATGGTTCCCACGGAGTCGATATACAGCGGAATGCCGCTCGAACCGATGATTTGGCCCACCACGATATTAAGAACCAACGCGATGGGAATAATGGCGATGGTACGAGCTGGCAGGGACGGCACGGTGCCGGCAAGCAACAGAGCCGCACCGATGAGGTAGCCGGCCAAAGTGATCAAGGCTTCGGCGGAGCCCGCTACGGACTCCCAATCGGTCGGGCGGAAAAGCACCAAGTAGATCCATGTGGCGACGACTAGCGCGGCGCCCGCGATGACCATCCCCCGGCGGGCAGGGGTAAGAGAAAGCTGAGGCATAGAGGTATTCCTAATCCATCAATGTGTAAAGGAGAATGGGGCACACTGCTTTTTTGGTCCCAGCCTATGTCACCTCAGCGTAGGAAAATGTGGCGTATGCGCTGCGGATTAGGGTAAAAGATTTATTCGCCGGGAGCAACACGCGCGCCCAAAGTTCGCAGCACCCTGTCGAATTCGCCGTGGGCGGCTGGAATGTCTGCGCTGGTCACCAGCGAGGCATTAGTCGGCCGATCCCAGTGATTGCGGAGGTCTGCGACGCTGGTACCGCGCATCAGCGCAGAGTCCGCTTCCACATCAATGGTCGTTTCTACCGCCTCAAACGGTATCTTCTTTAGGGCAATTATGCAGGTCAGAAGATCATGAATCTGGGCTTGGTAGCCTTCTTTTTGCGCTTGATGGAATTCGAAGTAGAACCGCAGTATCTCCGGCAATGTTACTGCCATCGGGTGTGTACCAAGAATCCCCTGAATTTCTGCCAAGCGCTCTGGGGTGATGAGAAATTGCTCGGTAACTTCGAGCGAGCAGAGAGTGCTGGGTAGTGCCGCTGAAGCTGCGAAATGGTGAGCTGCAGCGTGCGGATCCACCCAGAAATTCCACTCCGCAGTCGGCGTCGTATTGCCGCGGTAATTAACGGCACCGCCCATGATGGTAATCGAGCCGCACCGCGCAACGGCATCGCCATGCTCCCGCTCGAAGTCTGCCAAATTAGTTACCGGCCCGGTGATAATGAGGTGCAGACCTGGATTGTGGGCAATCGCGGTCGACCACAACTCCTGCCAGTGAATATCGCCGAAATCGTGGTCGGGTGCAGCAAGATAGCCCAAGCCGGTCTCCCCGTGTGTTTCCGGGGTTGTGGCCAGCTCAACTTCGAGCGGAGTCGGCCGCCCAGGCGCGACGGGGACCTCCGGCAATCCACAGAGGTCCAAAATCCACCGTGCATTGGTGGCAGTCTGCTGGACCTCGGCGTTTCCAGCAGTCGTGCTCACGCCCACTAATTCAATCTCGCCTGCGTGATGCAGCCCCGCTAAGTACATTAGGGCGAGGCAGTCATCAATCCCTGGATCGCAGTCGAGCAATACAGCTGGGCGCGAAACACTCATAGATAGTTTGGCTGACTATTACTTAATGGAGCTTACTGGCTTGTCGCCGTCAACGAATACGACTGGGGACGTTGGAAGCTCTTCGCGGCCCAGTACCTCTACGATGACGTCTGCCACTAGGTCACGAGACGAGGTCTGACCTTCTTGCAGCATCTTGTCCTCGGCGAACTCCAGTCCCTGCGCGGGCTCTTCCGTCAGGCCAGCGGGCTTCAGGATGATGTGTGGGATGGAGCTGTCTGCCAAGCGGTTGTCTACTTCCTTCTTGGATTCCACGTAGGCATACCACTTTTCATCGGCTGGATCGGTCGTCGCAACCTGAGAGCCGACATAAGAAATCATGACGAATTGCGGGACATCCTTGCCCAGCTTTTCCAGAGCCTCGATGGCCGCCAGGGCGCCGTCGCGGTCAACCGCCCACGTCAGCTCTGCGCCGCCACGGCCGCCGTTTCCGGCACCCCATACAACTGCGTCATAATCTGCGAATAGCTCGGCCCATTGGTCAACGGACTGCTCGGTAATATCTGCAATAACCGGCGTAGCGTTGGCCTGCTCGATATCGGCCTTTTGGTCTGGGTTACGGATAAGCGAGTGAACCTCGTGGCCAGCTTCCGCTAATTTTGGAGCCGCCAGCAGGCCAACCTTGCCGTGTCCACCGATGTACAAAACCTTTTTCTTAGTATCAGTCATAGCGCCCCATGGTAACAGCGCATTTTTTATGCTGCAGCGGCTCTTTCGCGGCGAACTAACTACATGCCGCGCCCGTGGTGTGAGCCTTACCCACCGAACCAGATAGAATATCGGTTATGTATGCCATTATGACCGTCACCGGTGCCGATAGCACCGGAATCATTGCCGCAGTGACCACGACCCTTGCTGATCTAGACATTAACGTCATTGATGTCTCGCAGACCATTATGGGTGACTACTTCACCATGATCCTCCGCGTTGAATTCGATGCGGATGCCGTATCCATCCAGACCATCAAGGAGCGGATGCGCCCGGTGGCGGAGGAAAAGCAGCAATCCATCCGCATTCAGTCCGAAGACCTCTTTACCGCCATGAACGAGATTTAACATGAGCACGCGTTTTAATACCACCAATATCTTGGACACCATCGAGATGATCGAAAATTATCGTCTCGATATCCGCACCGTGACGATGGGCATTTCCCTGCTGGGATGCACGCGCTCGACCATGGAGGCAACCTGCCAGGCCATCTACGACCGCGTAACGCAGCAAGCCGGCCGCTTGGTTGAGGTATGCGAGGGCATCGAAGGTGAACTCGGCATCCCGATCGTCAACAAGCGCATCTCCGTCACCCCAATCTCCCTCGTTGTCGCAGGCTTGGATGGCAACCCGGTCGATGCCGCACGGGCGCTGGACAAGGCCGCCAAGGAAGTAGGCGTTAACTTCGTCGGCGGCTACTCCGCACTGGTGGAAAAGGGCGCGACGAGCGCAGAACAAAAACTCATCGCCTCGATCCCAGAAGCTCTGGCTGAAACGGACGTGGTGTGTTCCTCGGTCAATATCGCCAGCTCTCGCGCCGGCATCAATATGGATGCAACGAAGCAGATGGGCGAGGTCATTAAGGAAGCCGCGGAGCTTACCAAGGATAATTCCGCAATCGCCTGCGCCAAGCTCGTCGTCTTTGCCAATTCCGTGGGCGATAATCCGTTTATGGCCGGTGCTTTCCACGGCATCGAGGAGCCGGACTGCGTCGTTTCCGTCGGTGTCTCGGGCCCTGGCGTGGTGGACCGCGCCCTCGGCTCTTTGGAGGGCGCAACCCTGGATCAGGTTGCAGAGGAAGTGAAAAAGGCCGCCTTCAAGATCACCCGCGCCGGGCAGCTCGTGGGCAATATGGCCTCCGAGCGCCTCGGCGTGCCCTTCGGCATCATTGACCTTTCCTTGGCCCCCACGGCAGAACTCGGCGATTCCGTGGCACACATCCTCGAGCACATGGGCCTCGATCAGGTGGGCACGCACGGCACGACGGCGGCATTGGCGCTGCTTAACGATGCCGTGAAGAAGGGCGGCATGATGGCATGCTCGCGCGTGGGTGGCTTGTCCGGTTCCTTCATTCCCGTCTCTGAGGACAGGGGCATGATCGATGCCGTGAAGTCCGGCTCCATTTCCATGGACAAGTTGGAGGCCATGACCGCGATCTGCTCGGTCGGCTTTGACATGATTGCACTGCCTGGTGATACCTCCGCGGCCACGATTTCCGGCATGATTGCGGATGAAGCCGCAATCGGCGTGATGAATCATAAGACCACAGCCGTGCGCGTCATTCCGGTACCTGGCGCCAAGGTGGGCGACGAGGTCAGCTTCGGTGGTCTTTTGGGCTATGCCCCTATCATCCCGGTTAATACGGTGGGCAACTCGCAGTTCATTAACCGCGGTGGCTTTATCCCCGCACCGGTGCACGGTTTCCGCAACTAGGTGTGGGGTACTCCACACCTAGGGGGACACGCGCCTAGGACAAGCGCGCAAAGCTCCCCTTAGGACTCGGAGTCTTCATTCTCCTCGCCCGGCTTTTCGGATTCTTCCCACCGGGCGAGGTTTGCTTTGAAGTGCTGAAAAGAATCCTCTAGCTGGCGCAGCTCCACCTCACCGCCGACCTGGCGGCCCGCATCGGAGTAGATAGCCTCCGCCGCCTCATCTAGGACGTCGCGGCGCTCCACGGTGCGCAGCAGTGCCACTACCTTGGCCAGGTTATTGAGCAGGCTGAGATAGATTTCGGCGTTATCGGCTGCATCGCGGCGGATTTGGGTGAACATCGCCTCAATGATCTGTTCATAGCTAAAGGTTTGATAGTCCAGGCGGAACTCGCCATCGATATGCATAATGCCTTGTGGCAGGCGCTTGTCCCCTATGACCACCAAAATTTGCGTGAAGCGATCAATGATATCGATGACCGTATAAGGGTCATTGACGCCGGTACTTAAAGCACGGGCGGCGATTTCCGCAAGGTGCCGGGCCGTAAACCGCGGGTCGTGCGCGGAGGCGTCCTCGCGATGCTGCGTGACCACGATGTGCTTTTCAATGTTTTCCGGCATGTGCGGCACGCCGTGGGCAATGACCTCGCCTTCTAACACGAGATCGCCGGGGGCGACGCCCAGATGAACAGCACAATCTTCTTCGGCCGCGGCTTGGGCAATGGACTTGTAGTCCACGAATTTCAGGTAGCCCGTTTGGGAGCTGCGGGTTGCGTCGGCGGATTCGTAGAAATCCGACCTCGGGGCCTTGGATACCTTCTCTTCCTCACCACGCTCAATGAGGCGCCGCATATGCTCTTCCACATCTTGTGCCACCACGTGCACCACGTGAGACATGCTGATGGACTGCGCGATGTGGACGATGAAGTAAATCAAAAAGACCACGCATATAAGCGCCAAGGCAATGTCGACTGCCACATTGAGCGAGGGAACGTGTTCTTGCTTGCCCTCGCCGCCGGCGCGCACGGCACGTAGAGACAGCAGCGAATAGGTAAAGGTCGCCAGGTAGATCCCCAGCGTGGACTGGATGGAACGGTCCTTTAAAAACTCGTGCAACAGGCGCGGGCCCATCACCGTCACCACGCCGGAAAGCGCGGTCAGGGTGATAAAGAACAGGGTGCCGGCCAGAGACAGCGTGGCGGTGGCAACGGCAGTGAGCAGGCCCTGGGCACTTTCCGCGCTGCCGTCATAAAGTCGAGAGAGCGCCAGATCGAAGTTGCGGTCGATCGCCAACATGCCTTCGGCCGCCACGACGGCTACCGCTACCGCTACGGCGGGAATGACCCAAAACTTATCCCGCCAGGCGGGCATCCTCTCGATCAGCGTCTTCATAAGGCTTAAGCCAGCTCGACGATTTCCATGTACTCATCGGACCACAGATCTTCATCGCCGTCCGGCATGATGATCACGCGCTCGGGGTCGAGTGCCTTGACCGCACCCGGATCGTGGGTTACCAAGACCACCGCGCCCGTGTACGTATTGAGCGCATCGAGCACCTGCTCGCGGGAGATGGGGTCGAGGTTGTTGGTCGGCTCATCGAGGAGCAGCACGTTTGCGCGGCTGGAGACCAAAGTGGCCAGCGACAGGCGGGTTTTCTCACCGCCGGACAGCGTTCCAGCCGGCTGCTGCAGTTTATCGCCGGAAAACATAAACGCGCCCAGCAGTCCGCGCAGCTCTTGCTGGTCCGCATCGGGGCAGGCCTCGATGGTGTTTTCCCACACGCTTTTATCCGGGTGGATATTGTCGTGCTCCTGGGCAAAGTAGCCAATGCGCAAACCGTGGCCACTGACGATTCCGCCTTCGCCGTCGGTGCGCTCCTCCCCCGCCAAAAGCTTCAGCAAGGTGGTCTTACCGGCACCGTTATATCCGAGGACAACGACCCTGGAGCCCTTATCGATGGCCAGGTCCACTCCCGCGAATACCTCCAGCGAGCCATACATCTTGGTCAAGCCCTTAGCGTTCATAGGCGTTTTGCCACACGCGGCCGGCTCGGGGAATTTAATATTGGCTACCTTATCCGCAACGCGCACCTCATCGAGGTCATTCATCATGCGTTCGGCTCGGTTCAGCATCTGCTTAGCCGCTGCGGCCTTGGTGGCCTTGGCACCCAATTTGGCGGCCTGCTTTTGCAACGCGGAGGCCTTCTTTTCCGCATTCGCGCGCTCGCGGCGCCGGCGCGCCTCATCAGTGGCGCGGGCATCGAGGTACTTCTTATACCCCATGTTATAGACATCCGCCTCGCCGCGCACCGCATCGAGGAACCAGACCTTATTACAGACCGCCTCAAGCAACTCGACGTCGTGGGAAATCATGACCAGACCGCCCTCGTGCTTGGACAGGAACTGGCGGAGCCAGACGATGGAGTCCGCATCCAGGTGGTTAGTGGGCTCATCCAGGAGCAACGTGGTCTGGGATTTGCCTGATCCCTCGCTGGCTGCAAAGAGGATCTGCGCCAGCTCTACGCGGCGCCGCTGGCCACCGGATAAGGTCTTAAGCTTTTGGTCTAAAACGCGTTGCGGAAGGCCTAAGTTATCGCAGATTTGAGCGCACTCGGAGTCGGCCTCGTAGCCGCCCAAGGAATCGAATTGTTCTTCCAGGCGGGAGTATTTACGGATAGCTTTGTCGCGGAATTTCTCGTCCGTTGCCGTTTCCATCAGCTCTTGCTGCTTGGCCATCCGCCGCTTGATATCATCCAGCCCGCGGGCAGAAAGCACGCGCTCGCGCGCGGTTTGCTCGATATTGCCTTCACGCGAATCCTGCGGAAGGTAGCCAATCGGACCCGAGCGAGAAACCGTGCCTCCATAAGGCTCGGTCTCACCGGCCAAGATGCGCATGGTCGTGGTCTTTCCCGCACCATTGCGGCCCACTAGCCCGATGCGATCGCCGGGTTGGACGCGGAGGTGCTGTCCGGGGGCATCGAGAAGCGTGCGGGCGCCTACGCGTACCTCAAAATCATTGGTCACAATCACGACAAGCCAGTCTAGCAATCAAAGCTCAAGGCACTAATTCACGCAGAAAAGCGGCGGTAATACTACCGCCGCTTTCCCGCTATTCCGTGGTGATTAAACCGCGAAGCCCAGAGCTTGGAGCTGCTCGCGGCCTTCTTCGGAAATCATGTGTGGGCCCCAAGGCGGCATCCACACCCAGTTGATACGCACGCCATCGGCAAGCTTCTTGCCGGTAACGATGTCCTCAACCTGCTCCGCAATGACATCGGTCAAAGGGCAGGCCGGCGAGGTCAGCGTCATGTTAATCATGGCGAGCTCTTTGCCATCTTCTTCTTCCAGCCACAGGTCATAGACCAAGCCCAAGTCAACAACGTTGATACCGAGCTCGGGGTCGATGACGTCGCGCATGAACTCGGTGATGTCAAAGGCCTTCGACAGCTGTTCTTCCGTCTGCTCCGGCCGCTCACCGCCTGCGCTGAAGGATGAATTCTCGTTCTGGTAAGGATCTACGGGATCGGTCATTTACTTCTCCACTTCATTGAGCGCATCTGCGGTGGCGGCCTGAAAAGCCTTCCACCCTAGCAGCGCGCATTTAACTCGTGCCGGGTATTGAGAAACGCCTGCAAAGGCAACACCATCGCCGATGATGTCCTCATCGCCTTCGTCCTGGCCACGCGAGGTAACCATCTTTTCAAACTCGGCAAGCTTTTTATTGGCTTCCTCCAAGGGCAGGCCGACGATCTCTTCCGCCATGACGGACGTCGATGCTTGGGAGATGGAGCAGCCTTCGGCGTCGTAGGACACATCCTCAACGGTCTTGCCATCTGCGGAAAGGTTGACGCGCAACGTGAGCTCATCACCGCATGAGGGGTTCACGTGGTGGACCTCTGCCTGGAACGGCTCGCGCAACCCCGCGTGTTGCGGATTTTTATAGTGATCCAAGATCACGTCTTGGTACATCGAATCAAGATTCATTAGGCAACTCCAAAGAAATCGCGGGCAGCCTTAATGGCTTCTACCAGCTTATCTACTTCAGCTTCCGTGTTGTATAGGTAAAAGCTGGCGCGCGCGGTGGACTGTGCACCGCAGGCGCGGTGCAGCGGCCATGCGCAGTGGTGACCTACGCGGATGGATACGCCCTGGTCATCGAGCACCTGCCCCAAATCGTGCGGGTGAACGCCTTCCACGGTAAAGGAGATGGCCGCGCCACGGTTTTCAGCCGTTTCTGGGCCAATTATGCGCAGGCCAGGAATCTCACGAAGCTGCTCCAAGGCATAGGCGGTGAGCTTCTGCTCGTGGGCATGGATATTATCCATCCCCACTTCCTCGAGGAACTTCACCGCTGCACCGAGGCCGACGACCTGGCTGGTCATCTGCGTTCCGGCTTCAAACCGCGTTGGCGGTTCCGCAAAGGTGGTGCCTTCCATCTTCACTACCTCGATCATGGATCCACCCGTTAGGAATGGAGGAAGCTTGCGCAGCAACTCGTCCTTGCCGTAGAGCACGCCCACACCATTGGGGCCACACATCTTGTGGCCTGAGAATGCGGCGAAATCCACATCCAAGGCATGGAAATCTACCGGCATGTGCGGGACGGACTGGCAGGCATCGAGCACCACCATGGCGTTAACCGCGCGGGCGCGGCGCACCATTTCCTCGACATCGGATACAGCGCCAGTCACATTGGACTGATGAGTAAACGCAACAACCTTGACGGACTCGTCGAGCTCGAGCGAATCCAGGTCGATGCGGCCATCGTCAGTCAACGAGTACCACTTCAAGGTGGCACCGGTGCGCTCACAGAGCTCTTGCCAAGGCACGAGGTTAGCGTGATGCTCGAGCTCCGTGATGACGACGGTATCGCCCTCTCCTACGTAGAGCTCGCCCGCGCGCTCATCGGAAAGCGTATAGGCAACCTCATTGAGCGCCTCGGTAGCGTTTTTCGCAAAGGCAATCTCATCGCGATCCGCGCCAACAAAGGCAGCAATGGCCTGCCGGGCCGACTCATAGGCGTTATCCGCCTCCTCAGCCAGCTGGTACGAGCCGCGGTGAACCGGGGCGTTGGTATGGAGAACGAACTCCTCCTCTGCCTTCCACACCGGCAGCGGGCGCTGGGAGGTAGCCCCCGAATCCAGGTACACCAGCGGCTTATCGCCGCGCACGGTGCGCTGCAGGATTGGGAACTGCTCCCTAATTGCGTTTACATCAAATCCAGACATAAAACTTCTTCGATTCATCGAGGATGAACCAGCACTGGGCTGGTCTTTACTGCAGGAACTGGTCGTAGCCGTCAGACTCGAGCTGGTCTGCCAACTCGGCCCCGCCGGTCTTAACAACCTGGCCGTTAGCGAATACGTGCACGAAATCGGGCTGGACGTAGTTCAGGATGCGCTTGTAGTGGGTGATCATCAAGATGCCGCCATTGGTGTCATCCTGGTAGCGGTTGATGCCATCAGAAACAATGCGCAGCGCGTCAACGTCCAAGCCGGAGTCGGTCTCATCCATGACCGCGAACTTGGGCTTTAGGATGTCCAGTTGCATGACCTCGTGGCGCTTCTTTTCGCCACCAGAAAAGCCCTCGTTGACGGAGCGGGAGATGAAGGACTTATCAATCTTCAGGTTCTCGCGAGCCTCAGTAAGTTCCTTATTCCACTCGCGCAGCTTGGGGGCCTCGCCGCGGATGGAGGTCACGGCGGAACGCATGAACTGCGATACCTTCACGCCAGGCACCTCGGTTGGGTACTGCATGGCTAGGAACAGGCCGGCGCGAGCGCGCCCCTCGACGGGCATGTCAAGAAGGTTTTCGCCATCAAGAAGCACTTCGCCTTCGGTGACCTCGTACTTCGGGTGACCGGCGATGGTGTAGGACAAGGTGGACTTGCCGGAGCCGTTGGGTCCCATGATGGCGTGGATCTCGCCCGAGTTGATGGTGAGGTTGACGCCCTTGAGGATTTCCTTGGGCTCGCCGTTTTCTTCATTCGGCAGAACCTGGGCGTGGAGATTCTTAATTTCCAGAGTAGACATAGTTTGTGGGTTTCCTTCTGTAAGTGCGTTAAGCGGAGATCTTTTCCAGTTCTTCGGAAATGCGGTTTTCCAGTTCCTCGGACAGGGATTGCACCGGAATGCGGTGGATGACCTCATTGAAGAAGCCACGAATGATGAGGCGACGAGCCTCTGCCTCCGGAATGCCGCGGGACATCAAGTAGAAAAGCTCGATATCGTCAAAGCGCCCAACCGTGGCGGCGTGGCCGGCGCCGGTGATCTCACCGGTTTCGATTTCCAAGTTCGGGATGGCGTCAGCGCGCGCACCGTCCGTGAGAATAAGGTTATTATTCGTCTCATAGGTATCGGTGCCCTGTGCGTTGGAGCGGATAAGCACGTCTCCCACCCAGCAGGTACGAGCCTCGTTCTTCTTCTCACCCTGCAATGCGCCCTTGTACAGGACATTGGAGCGACAATTCGGAACCGAGTGATCCACGAGCATGCGGTTTTCGAAGTACTGACCAGAATCGGCGAAGTACACGCCCAGCAACTCGGCGTCACCGCCAGGAGCGGTGAAGTTCACGCGTGGGACGATGCGCACGACCTCGCCGCCGAAGATGGCAGAGTTATGGCGCAGCACTGCATCGCGTCCTACCTGAGCTACCTGGTTGGACAGGTGCACCGCGTCGTTTTCCCAGTCGACATCCACGATGACGGTCAGGTGCGCGCCATCGCCGAGGATGAACTCCACGTTATCCGCATGGGTGCCAGAGCCAACGTACTTCAGCACAACGGTGGCTTCTGCATGGTGGCCTACCTCAATGGAGGTGGCACCGAAGGAGGTCACGTCCTCGCCCTTACCCGTATAGGTAATGGTGATGGGATCTTCCACCTGCACCTCAGGCTCAACGGTTACCACTTGACCTTCCGGCATGGAGGTCCATGCCTGAGCGGCCACGCGGTCAGAAGGCTTGCCCACGCGGCCAAGACGCTCATCGTCGCGGCTTACAGTCTCCGCAGAAACGCCAGGGTGCTCGCTTACTTTCACGTCCTGGGCAACCGCTTGAGCAAATTCCCCGTTGTGCAGGCCCCGCAGCTTGCGGAGGGAAACAAAACGCCATACCTCGTCGCGGCCGTGCGGTACCGGGAAATCCTCCACGTTGGTAGAGGTAAAGACGTCACCCTTGGTGATCTTATCCGGATTGAATTCGTTCGAAGCGACCATTTCTTTAGCCGACCGATCCTTCCATTTGCAGTTCGATGAGGCGGTTGAGCTCGAGGGCGTACTCCATCGGCAGCTCCTTAGCAATCGGCTCAACGAAGCCACGCACGATCATTGCCATTGCTTCTTCTTCCGCAATACCGCGGGACATGAGGTAGAACAGCTGCTCTTCAGAAACCTGCGAAACGGTTGCCTCGTGGCCCAGAGTGACGTACTCGTTGCGGATATCGTTGTACGGGTATGTGTCCGAACGCGAGATATTGTCCACGAGCAAGGCATCGCATTCCACGTTGGACGTGGAGTGGTGCGCATTCTGATTGACCTGCACCAGTCCGCGGTAAGCAGCGCGGCCACCGGCGCGGGCAACGGACTTGGAGACGATATTGGAGGAGGTGTAGGGAGCCATGTGCGTCATCTTCGCACCGGTGTCCTGGAACTGTCCCTCGCCGGCGAAGGCAACGGAGAGCACCTCACCCTTAGCGTGCGGACCGGTCATCCACACGGCCGGGTACTTCATGGTGACCTTGGAGCCGATGTTGCCATCGACCCATTCCATGGTGCCGCCCTCTTCCACCTTGGTGCGCTTGGTCAC
The DNA here is from genome assembly GCF_040225725.1 of Corynebacterium sp. KPL4015. Taxonomy (NCBI): domain Bacteria; kingdom Bacillati; phylum Actinomycetota; class Actinomycetes; order Mycobacteriales; family Corynebacteriaceae; genus Corynebacterium; species Corynebacterium sp. KPL4015. The sequence goes on from NZ_JBEHGF010000009.1 coordinate 16,573, forward strand.
CAAGTTGTAGACGTTGCTGGACCAGTTCTGGATCGTTGTATAGCGGCAGCGGCCGCCCTTCTTCACGATGATCTCAACTACCGCGGAGTGCAGGGAGTCTGACTTGTAGATAGGCGCGGTGCAGCCTTCCACGTAGTGAACGTAGGCATCCTCATCCACGATGATGAGGGTGCGCTCAAACTGGCCCATGTTCTCAGTATTAATACGGAAGTAGGCCTGCAGCGGGATGTCAACGTGCACGCCCTTCGGGACATAAATGAAGGAGCCGCCGGACCACACTGCGGAGTTCAACGCGGAGAATTTATTGTCACCGGCAGGAATGACGGTGCCGAAGTATTCTTCAAAAAGCTCCGGGTAATCGCGCAGCGCAGTATCGGTATCAACGAAGATAACGCCCTGGCTTTCCAGGTCCTCGCGAATCTGGTGGTAGACAACCTCAGACTCGTACTGCGCGGCCACACCGGCAACTAAGCGCTGCTTTTCCGCCTCTGGAATGCCCAGCTTGTCGTAGGTGGCCTTAATATCATCCGGGAGGTCGTCCCAGGTCTGTGCCTGCTCTTCGGTGGACTTGACGTAGTACTTGATCTGGTCAAAGTCGATGCCGGAGAGATCCGCACCCCAAGAGGGAATAGGCTTCTTGTCAAAGATATTCAGAGCCTTGAGACGCTGGTTCAGCATCCACTCGGGCTCGCCCTTCTTTGCGGAAATATCGCGGACAACGTCCTCGTTCAGGCCACGGGCGGCAGAAGCGCCGGCCGAGTCCGAGTCGTGCCAGCCGTACTCATACGCACCAATAGAATCGATGATCTCATCATCGGTCATCTTATTGTCAGGTGCCGATTGTGCCTGGGTCATGACTCGCTCCTTTCAGTATTAGTTTTGACAGGTGTCAAGGGGATATTCGTGGTACAAATTCCGTGGCCATCTGCGATAGAAGCCAAAGGTTGTACGTGTTTGCCTAAGAGGGCGGAAAAGACTTCCTGCTCTGCCTCGCACAGTTCCGGATGCTCGGCCGCCACATGGGCAACCGGGCAATGGTGCTGACAGATTTGCACTCCCTGTCCAGCACGGTCCACGGTGGCGGCATACCCGTGCTTATCCAGGGTTTCAGCCAGTTTGCGCGCCACTTCCTCGACCGATTCTTCCGCGTCCACGAAGGGACGCACATCAGCGATAATGCGCTCAAACCGCGCCTTAGCGAAGTTCTTTACAGCCTCTGAACCGCCCGCAGAGCGCAGCGCGGTCAACGCTTCAGAAGCTAATTCATCATAGGCGTGGCCAAATTGCGCACGCCCACGATCCGTCAGGCGGAAGTGCTTTGCCGGTCGCCCACGCCCCGTTCCGGAGTGCATCCGCGAACGAGAAACTGGACGGCGCTCGACAACTTCCGTTAGTTCTTCTTCCACCAGAATGTCTAAATGCCGGCGGATCCCGGCGGTCGAAAGACCAAGGCGCTCACCCAGGTAAGAGGCGGTTACAGGGCCATCTTTAAGCAAAAGCAGCAGTACCTGGCGGCGGGTATCACCATCCGTGGATCGTGATTCCTTCACCGCCATATGCGCGGCTGCCGCGCGCTGCGTGTTGCCCATACCCTAAAACCTCCCTTCCTTAGGTCAGCTACCTGCAGTCGCTGTGCTCCGTCGCGCCGAAAATGCCGTCGCCACGGAAGCGCCATAACTGCGCTTTCATTATTAGACAACACTAGTGTTCCTTAATTCATTCCGGAATGCCACCATTGCAGTTACCGGGCGTGGCGGCGGGGGTAAATTTCCCACCCCACGGTCCTCGCGTAAGGTCTAAAGCCATGAAAGGGAAACTACGGGGAGTGCTCGATAGCGTTAAGGCAGAACTGCCGCGCTTGGGTACCGCAGGTTCTCGTTCCGCACAGTTGCACGCTGAAGGCACAGGCGCGCAAGCCGGTGATACTCGCTACGATTTCATCACCCAAGCGCCAGAGGTCCTCCAGCACACCACAGTCTCCCAAAAGCGCACCTTTTTCATCTTGCGGTGGGCGGGAACCGTCGGATCCCTCCTCATTGCCTTTGGTGCTTTGGGCGCGGGTGCCTTGCCGGTCGTGGGCAACCCTTATGACAATGTGCCCTTTGGCTCGCTCATGTCTCGCATGCTGCAGACCTCGTCTGCGCTCGTCATGGTGGGCGTGGGACTTTTAGTTACGGCCTGGATTTTCCTCGCCCCATTCGTGGGCACCCCGCTGCGCCAGGCCCGACCCGGCGAGCCCGCCAGAGATCGCTCCCGCCGGCTCGTTTCTCCGCGCCAGCTGTGGATCACGTGGGCCGGGTGGGTCTTCCCCCTCATCTTCACCGCGCCCTTATTTACCCAAGACATTTATTCTTATTTGGCCAATGGGTCCATCGTGGCGCAAGGGATGGATCCCTATTCCGCCGGCCCGGTGCAGCTTTTGGGCGCTGGCGACGAGCTCGCGCGCTCCGTACCGTTTATCTGGGCAAATTCACCATCGCCCTATGGGCCAGTTGCCTTGGGGCTGGCGGCCATCGTCAGCATCGTCACCGGAAACTCCATCGTCTTAGGCGTAATCGCCCACCGCCTACTTTCCATCGTGGGCATCATCGTGGCTGGCTGGGCCATCACGCAGCTTGCTCAGCGATGCCGCGTCTCCCCTGCCTCTGCACTATGGCTCGGCATCTTGAACCCACTGACCATTCTTCACCTCGTGGGCGGTATCCATAATGAATCCATCATGCTTGGATTGTCGTTATTGGGCATGGAGCTCGGTTTAAGGGGTATCGATAAGCTGGGGCACGATAAAAGAGGAGCCTACTTAGCACTCATAGCCTCGGGAGTTTTCCTATCCTGCGCCGGAATGGTCAAGGTTACTGGCTTTATTGGACTCGGCTTTATCGGCATGGCTTATGCCCGCCACTTGCACATGCAAGCACGCGTGCCACGCTGGCAAGCCTTATTCACGGCCATCGCCGTACAGGCTGCGGTGCTCGTAGTCACCATTGCGCTCATCAGCCTCATCACGGGAATTAATCTTGGATGGATTACCGGGCAAGGCGGCGCCGCCACAATTCGGTCTTGGCTTTCACTGTCCACAACGGTAGGAGTTGGCGCCGGTTTCCTCGGGATGTTTTTAGGGCTTGGGGACCATACAGACGCCATATTGACCATCACCCGCAGTTTCGGTGTCTTGGTCGCAGTCGCCTTTATGGCCCGCATGCTGTACGCCACCCTGCGCGGATATATTCACCCCGTCGGCGGGCTGGGAATCTCTACCCTGGTGCTTGTCATTTTCTTCCCGGTGGTCCACCCCTGGTACATCCTGTGGGCCGTTTTGCCATTGGCAGCGTGGGCGAACCGGCACATCTTCCGGTTTAGCGTCGTTGCTTATACCGGCGCGATGAGCTTTTTCGTCCTACCGCGTGGCCTAGGCCTACCTGCGGGAACGGTGCTTTCCATTTATATCGCCGCTGCCTGCGCTTTCGCCGTGGTAGCCGGAGTGTGGTGGGTTGCAATGCGCCGAAACGGAATCCGTGTCTTAAACTAGGCACCCGTGAATGCAATTCCAGCTGAAAGCCCCGCCCTGTCCTTGGAGGGTGTGGTAAAGAAATTTGGCCCCACGGCAGCCGTCAACAGGCTCAGCCTAAGCGTTGCACACGGCGAAATATTCTGCCTGCTCGGACCCAATGGTGCTGGCAAGTCCACCACCATCGAAATGTCTGAAGGCTTTATCCACCCCACTTCCGGATCCATTAAGGTCTTGGGTCTTGACCCGAGCACCGCGCCCGATAAGGTGCGCGAAAAGGTGGGAATCATGCTGCAAGGCGGCGGGTCCTACTCAGGTATCCGCGTGCTAGAAATGCTGGAATTGACCGCGCGCTATAACGCCAATCCCCTGCCACCGGAATGGTTGCTCAAAACCCTCGGCTTGCAAGGTGTTGCACGCACGTCCTACCGGCGGCTTTCCGGCGGGCAACAACAGCGACTATCGCTCGCACTCGCGGTCATCGGCAGGCCCGAGCTGGTTTTCCTCGATGAACCCACCGCGGGCATGGACGCCCAATCCCGCCTCGCCGTGTGGGATCTCATCCGCGCCCTCAAGCGCGACGGGGCCACCGTTATATTGACCACCCACCTGATGGATGAGGCTGAATCGCTGGCAGATCACATCGCCATCATGGATCACGGCGCGCTCGTGGCGCAGGGAACCCCGGCAGAACTGACCTCCCAGGGCGAGGACGCCGGTTTTAGTTTTAGCGCCAACTCCGCAGTTGACCTGGACGCCTTGCGGCGAATTGGGATCCCCACGACCGCCTCGCGGCCACTACACTACCGCGTGAGCCAGCCCGGTTCACCGGAATTGATTTCCGCCCTCGCCGCCGAACTCGCCCGGCAAGGCGTGCTTTTGCGAAGCCTAGAATCCCACCACCGGAACCTCGAGGAGGTATTCCTCGATCTCACAGGCAGGCACTTGCGCAGTTGATGAAGCCCTGTGTCTTGTCTTCATCCTAGAATCACCAGTACCCGCACCCACCACAAGCGAATTTTCAAGGAATAGGCCCCCGATTATGAGCACAACGTTTTCCCCCGGCACTTTCCGCCCGGCACCCAAGCGGGCGAGTGCGGGCGCCATCATCCTTGCCCAAGGCGGCATGGAAGCCAAGCTCATGCTGCGCCACGGCGAACAACAACTGCTTAGCATCGTTATCCCACTCGCCATCCTGATTGGGACCGCCCACCTGGAATCAACCACAGGCCATGGTCTGCACGAGGTTTTTCCCATGGTGCTTGCGGTAGCGGCGACATCGGCTGGCTTTACCGGGCAAGCCATCTCCCTGGCCTTTGACCGCCGCTACGGGGCTTTAAAGCGCACCGGCGCCTCCGGCGTACCGGCATGGGCGATTATCGGCGGCAAAATCATCGGCGTGTTGACGATGGTGGTATTCCAGATTCTCGTGCTCGGTGCCACTGCCTTTGCCTTGGGCCTGCGCATCAGTGTGCCCGGGATTCTGCTCATGATCGTCTCGCTCATATTTGGCGTCGCTGCCTTTACCGCCATGGGTTTGGTGCTAGGCAGCACCCTCAGCTCCGAAGCCGTACTCGCGCTAGCAAACCTCATTTGGTTCATCCTTCTGGCGATCGTCGGCTGGGCCCTATATTCTCAGGGCTTGGGGGATAATGGCCTGCTCAATATCGTGCCTACGGTGGCGCTTGCGGGCGCGCTTGCCGATGCCTCCAATTCCACCTTTCCCGGCATCGAACTCATTTCCTTGACCGCGTGGCTGGCAGTGGCGTCGTATGCGGCCGTTCGTTGGTTCCGCTTCGACGGCTAAATGTGAGTTATTACCAGATCCCTGCGAAATAGAGCCAAAGGTTTCGGTTCGCTACACACCCACTAGTAGGATGCACCTTGTGAATTACTGGACCAGAACTAAACGCTTTTTTAAAGAAGCCGTCCCCACCGTGGAGCAACAGCGCCTCATCGCGCTGATCCTGATCTTCTGCCAAGGCGGCATCACCGTATCTGGTTCCATTGTCCGCGTCACCGGCTCCGGCCTTGGCTGCCCCACATGGCCCCAGTGCCAGCCTGGTTCCCTGGTGCCGGTAGAAGGCGCAGCACCGGCAATCCACCAGGTCATCGAGTTTGGCAACCGCCTCCTCACCTTTGTTGATTCCGCCGCAGCCGGCGCGGCAGTAATCGCGATGTACATGGCGTGCCGCCGTCCTGAACTCAGGGTCTATGCCTGGCTCAACGTGGCCGGCATCGTGCTGCAGGCCGTTATCGGCGGCATCTCCGTGCACCTGGATCTGCGCTGGTGGTCCGTAGCACTTCACTTCCTTCCCTCCATGGTGCTGGTATGGCTTGCCTGCATGTTGTACGCCCGCATTAAGGAACCCGATGATGGCACCGCACAGCCGCGGTTCCCGCAAGCGATTCGTATTCTCGCCGTCATCGCTACCATCGCCCTCTCGATCGTCCTGATTACCGGCACCATGGTGACCGGTTCCGGTGTGCACTCCGGTGACTCCGGGGTGGGAATGGAAGGCCGCTTGGATGTAGATACCGAGTCCATGGCTATTGCCCACGCCATGTGCATGTATGTCTACCTCATCTTTACCGCCATTACCGTCTTCCTGCTGTACAAGCACCGCACGCCGCAGGACACCAAGAAGGCTGGCTGGGTCCTTATCGTCTGCATCCTCATTCAGTGGGCCGTGGGCGTCTTGCAGTTCTATCTGGGCGTGCCGCGGTGGACGGTCCCCTTCCACATCGGTATGTCCGCCGTGGTCACCGGTTTTACCGCCCTGCTCTGGGCACATGGGCGCCACCGCGTCGGTGGCACTCCGAACCTCATCTCAGGCTCGCCCCTCGGGGACGATAAATACGCCGTCCGCCAGCATGCATTAAATGAGGAACGCGCCGCCGTCTAAGATTTAGACAGCACTATTTTTCTGCAGCTACTGGGCTTTGTGGGATAGCATGGCCGTATGCATGCTATCCAGATCACAGAAACTGGCGGGCCGGAAGTCTTGCGCTACGCCGAGGTTCCTGCCCCCACGCCCACTGAGGATGAAGTCTTAGTCGATGTCACCGTAGCGGGCGTGAACTATATCGATACCTACTACCGCGAGGGTATCTATAATGCTCAGACGCCTTTCATCCCTGGCTTTGAGGGAACGGGACGCGTTGTCCACGATCCCAAGGGAGAAATTGCGGAAGGCTCCCTGGTGGCATGGCACCACGCCTTTGGCTCCTATGCCGAGCAGGTTTGCGTCCCTCGAAATGGCCTTGTCGCCGTGCCGGATGATTTCCCCACCGAAATCGCGGCCTCGATGCTGCTGCAAGGCATGACCGCACACTTCCTGTCCCACGGCGTCTATGAACTGGGCGAAGGCGCTACCTGCCTTATTACCGCTGGTGCGGGTGGTGTGGGCCAACTGTTGACCCAAATGGCGTCCTCTTTGGGGGCAACGGTCTATACGGTCGTCTCCACCGATGAGAAGGAAGAGATTTCGTATAAGTGCGGCGCCGACCACGTCTTTCGCTACAGCGATGGCTTGGGCGAGCAGGTTCGCCGGTTTAATGGCGGCCGCGGCGTCGATGTGGTCTATGACGGCGTGGGCCAAGCCACCTTCTTCGAATCGCTCGAAGCCGTTCGCCCGCGCGGCACCGTCGCTCTCTTTGGTGCTGCCTCCGGCCCAGTTGAGCCCATCGACCCTCAGCTGCTCAATAAGCATGGCTCGATTTTCTTGACCCGGCCTTCGCTTGGAGCGTGGACGGCGCAAGAGGGCGAATTCCAGCTGCGCGCGCAAGCGGTGGTCCAGGCCGTGATGGATGGAGACCTCAAGTTCAACGTTTCGGCCTCCTACCCCTTAGAAGATGCAGAACAGGCCCACCGCGACCTACAATCGCGCAGCACCACCGGTTCCATTGTCCTGCGGGTAAAACAGGACTAGGGCACAAAAAGCGCGGGCCACAAAGGCTCGCGCTTCAGCGTGCTACTGGGTTCTAGAACAGGGTGGAGGACCAACCGAGCATCCGACCGATTGGTTCCCAGCCTATGACGGCATCGATGGACAGTCCGATAAAGAGTACCGACAGGTAGTTATTTGAATAGATAAACAGGCGCATGGGTTTTACCTTTGCGCCTTTCTTTACGCCTTGGTGCAGGCGAATGGATAGCCACAAAAAGACCGCACCAGAAGTTACGGCGGCGACAAGGTAAATCCACGATGCCGCAGGGACGATCAGCAGCGTGACGATGACGGTGCCGATGGAATACCACACGATTTGGCGCGTTACCTCTTGCTCCGTCGCCACGACCGGCAACATCGGGACGCCGGCCTTGCGGTAATCTTCCTTATACTTCATGGCCAAGGCCCACGTATGTGGCGGAGTCCAGAAAAAGATAATAAGGAATAGGACTATTGCCTGCCACCAGCGGTCGGGCTCGCCTGCTGGCGCGTTATCACGAATCACGGCCCAACCCACCATGGCCGGCATACATCCTGCTAAACCGCCCCACACGATGTTTTGGGCATTGCGCATCTTCAAAAACTTGGTGTAGACGAAGACGTAAAAGAAGTTCGTCAGGATGACGAAGAACGCCGCCAACCAAGAATTTGCGAGGATTCCCAGCCAGAGCACCGAAACCACGAGCATGATCCAAGCAAAGATCGCCGCGTTTCGCTTAGAAATCGTGGCGCGCACTAGTGGCCGCGCTCGGGTGCGTTGCATCTTTTGGTCAATTTCATAATCGACCACATTATTAAAGGTATGGGCAGCAGCAGCGCCCATCCAACCGCCGAAAATGGTGGAAATGATGAGCCAGATATTTTCAGAAACCGCCTCAACGCCCCGTTGTGCTTGGAGCATCGCCGGAATTGCGGCCACGAGGAGGAGTTCAATAATCCTCGGCTTCGTTAGCGCAAAATAGGCCTTGATGGTCTCCAAGGAATTCCTCCACTATCTGAACAGACGTTGATCTACAGCACACACGCTACACAGTGCGGTATGCCCACGGTGTAGTGGTCGCACACCCCGGCACAAAAGTTCCGGAGAATTAATTCACACTATGGCTTACATTTAAAATGCGCTACACATGGATCGTATCAATGCAGCGGAAATGCAGAGAGTAACTAATGCTATGCCGTACACCGCTTAGCCATGCCAGCTTACCGGTTACCCGCAGCTTTCAATAATTCCGCACCACCATCAAAAAAGTAACTAGACTGTGTGGAGTTCAGTAATTAACGCCTAGAGTTAAGCGAGGCCTTATACCGTGTCGAAAGATAATTTGTCCCCAGACCTGCAAGCTATGGTCGAGCGCCGTTATCCGGACGACTGGACAGAGACCGATACTCGCGCGGTCGACACCGTGCGCGTCCTTGCTGCCGATGCCGTCCAGAATTGCGGCTCCGGGCACCCAGGCACGGCGATGTCCTTGGCTCCCCTCGCCTATACGCTTTACCAGCGCGTTCTCAATCACGACCCCAATGACGTGAATTGGGCGGGCCGCGACCGCTTCGTGCTGTCTGTCGGCCACTCCTCCCTGACCCTGTACATTCAGCTTTTCTTGGGCGGGTTCGGCTTGGAGATGAAAGATCTCCAGCAGCTACGCACCTGGGGCTCGCTTACCCCTGGCCACCCTGAGGTGCACCACACCGATGGCGTGGAGATCACCACCGGCCCGCTCGGCCAGGGCCTGGCATCCTCGGTGGGCATGGCCATGGCCGCCCGCAAAGAGCGCGGCCTCTTCGATCCTGAGGCACCAGCTGGTCAATCCCCGTTTGATCACTACGTCTATACCATTGCCTCCGATGGTGACCTGCAGGAAGGCGTCACCGCAGAGGCATCGTCCCTGGCCGGCACCCAGAAGCTGGGCAACCTGATCGTTTTCTGGGATGATAACCGGATTTCCATCGAGGATGACACCAATATCGCCTTCAACGAGGACGTCGCCGGGCGATATGAGGCATACGGCTGGCACGTCCAGACGGTTGAATCCGGCGAGGACGTCGTCGCCATTGAAGAGGCAGTGCGCAATGCCCAGCAGGAAACGGAGCGCCCCTCCTTCATCCGCGTCAAGACGGTGATCGGTTACCCGGCCCCCACCAAGATGAACACCGGTGGCGTCCACGGCGCCGCGCTTGGCGATGACGAAGTTGCCGCTACCAAGGAAGTGCTCGGCTTCGATCCAGAAAAGACCTTCCACATCGATGATGAGGTCTTGGCTCACACCCGTAAGCTGGGTGAACGCGGTGCCGAAAAGCACGCGCAGTGGCAAGAAAAGTTCGACGCTTGGGCGGCAGAAAACGCCGAGAATAAGGCGCTCTTTGACCGTGTGACGGCCCGCGAATTGCCAGAAAACTTCGACGCCGAGCTGCCTGTATGGGAGCCAGGTGATGCGATTGCCACCCGTAAAGCCTCCGAAGCGACCATCCAAGCGCTGGCCGCTGCCTTGCCAGAAATGTGGGGCGGCTCGGCCGACTTGGCGGGTTCCAATAACACCGTGATTAAGGGCGCGGATTCCTTCGGTCCTGAAAACATCACCACCAATAAGTGGTCCGCTCAGCCTTATGGCCGCAACCTCCACTTTGGCATCCGCGAGCACGCGATGTCCGCCATCATGAACGGAATCGCTCTCCACGGAAATACCCGCGCATATGGCGGTACCTTCCTGATCTTCTCCGAGTATCAGTACCCTGCCGTGCGCCTCGGCTCGCTGATGTCTACCGATACCTACTACGTGTGGACGCACGATTCTATTGGCTTGGGCGAGGACGGCCCAACCCACCAGCCAGTAGAAACCCTGTCAGCGTTGCGCGCCATTCCGAACCTGTCTGTAATCCGCCCTGCCGATGCCAATGAAACCGCGCAGGCCTGGGCCGCAGCGATGGAATACAAGGCTGCACCGAAGGGCCTTGCGCTTAGCCGCCAGAATCTTCCCATCTTGGACGGCACCAAGGAAAAGGCACGCGATGGCGTTCGCCGCGGTGCCTACACCTTGGTCGAAGGCTCCAAGGATGAACCCGATGTCATCTTGCTGGCCACTGGCTCGGAGGTGCAGCTCGCGGTGGAGGCAGCCAACCAGCTCGAAAGCGAAGGCACGTCCGCTCGCGTGGTATCTGCTCCGTGCCTGGAGTGGTTCGACGAGCAGGATGCAGAGTACCGCGAATCGGTCCTGCCCAGCAGCGTGAAGGCTCGCGTTTCCGTTGAGGCTGGCCTCGCCATGTCCTGGCACAAGTACACCGGTACTTTCGGCCGCAACGTCTCCCTAGAGCACTACGGCGCTTCTGCTCCCGGCGATGAGCTCTTCAAAAAGTTTGGCTTCACCTCTGCTGCAGTTGCCGATGCCGCACGCGAAAGCATCGCCGAAACGCAGCGCTAAGCCCACCTCACCGACGCTAAAAGGAATGACTATGAATAACATTTCTGAACTTGCCCAATTAGGTACCTCCACGTGGCTCGATGACCTTTCGCGCCAGCGTTTGGAGTCTGGAAACTTAAAAGAGATTATTTCCTCCAAGTCCATCGTTGGTGTGACGACCAACCCAGCTATCTTCGCCACCGCTATGACTAGTGGCACGGCCTATGACGCGGACTTGGCTGCATTGAAGGAGAAGGGTGCTTCGGCCGATGAGGCCGTCTACTCCCTGGCCATTACGGACGTGCAAAACGCTTGTGACCTTTTCGCCGATATTTACGCCGAGACCGACGGCCAGGATGGCCGCGTATCCATCGAGGTGGATCCGCGCATCTCTGACGATGCAGCGGCAACCCTCAAGCAGGCCCGCGAACTGTGGGACAAGGTGGACCGCCCCAATGCGATGATCAAGATCCCGGCTACCAAGGGCTCCCTTCCCGCAATCGAGGATGCCCTCGCAGATGGAATCAGCGTCAATGTCACCTTGATCTTTTCGGTGTCTCGCTACCGCGAGGTCATCTCCGCATTCCAGGCTGGGCTCAAGCGCGCGGCCGAGGGTGGCAAGGACGTCACCAAGATTCATTCGGTCGCATCCTTCTTCGTCTCCCGCCTGGATACGGAAGTTGATAAGCGCTTAGAAGCTATCGGTTCCGAAGAAGCCCTGTCCCTGCGCGGCAAGGCCGGTGTCGCTAATGCGCAGCGTGCCTACGCCCTCTTCCAAGAAGAATTGCTCGGTGACAACGGCCTCCCAGAAGGCGCTCCCGTACAGCGACCACTGTGGGCTTCCACCGGCGTGAAAAACCCTGATTACCCAGCAACGCTGTACGTGACCGAGCTGGCTGGGCCGCACACGGTCAATACCATGCCGGAAAAGACCATTGATGCGGTCCTGCAGGAAGGTGGCCTCCACGGCGACACCCTGTCCACGGCCGGCGAAGAAGCCGAGAAGGTCTTCTCCCAGCTCGAATCGGTGGGCATTGACCTAGAAGATGTCTTCGTGGTCCTTGAGCGCGAAGGCGTCGACAAGTTCGTCGCCGCGTGGAATGACCTCCTTGATTCCCTCAAACAGCGACTCGCGTAAACTACGACCGTGGTCTTAGCCCCGCCGGAAAGCCGGCGGGGCATTATGCCGCCACTAGTTGAAAGACTACTTAGCTTTTCCCTCTAGGAAGGATAATCCGTGACGGACTCAGCCGCTTGGGTCAATCCCTTGCGTAATGCCGCCGATAAACGATTGCCACGCATCGCGGGCCCCGCGGGCATGGTCATCTTTGGTGTAACCGGCGATTTAGCTTTCAAAAAGCTCTTGCCGGCCATCTATGACCTTGCCAGCCGCGGTCTCTTGCCCGCGGGCTTCACGCTCGTCGGCTATGGCCGCAGGGACTGGGATAACGCGGACTTCTGCGATTATTTCCGCAGCGCGGTAGAAGCCGGTGCCCGCACTGACTTTAACCACGACGTCTGGGAGCACTTATCCCAAGGAATCGAGTTCGTGCAAGGCTCCTTTGATGATGAGGGCTTCGACAGGCTTTCTGCACGGTTGGCCGAGCTGGATAAGGCCCGGGGCACGGGAAGCAACTGGGCATACTACCTTTCGGTGCCGCCAGAGTTCTTCTCTGATATCTGCCACCAATTGGAACGCGTGGGCATGGCCAATTCCATGGAGGATTCGTGGCGCCGCGTGATCATCGAAAAGCCCTTTGGACATGACCAGGAATCCGCGCGCGAACTCAATGAAATCGTCAACGCGGTCTTCCCCGAATCGGCCGTCTTCCGCATCGATCACTACCTGGGCAAAGAGACCGTGCAAAATATTATGGCGCTGCGGTTTGCCAACCAGTTCTTTGAGCCGATGTGGAACGCGCACTATATCGACCACGTGCAAATTACCATGGCCGAAGATATCGGCCTCGGCGGCCGCGCTGGCTACTATGACGGAATCGGCGCTGCACGCGACGTTATTCAAAACCACCTCCTGCAGCTGCTCGCCCTCGTAGCAATGGAGGAACCCTCTTCCTTCGAGCCGGAGGCGCTGCGCGCCGAAAAGGTCAAGGTGCTGCGCGCCACGCAGCCAGTGCATCCGCTGAATAAAACCACCGCTCGTGGCCAGTACACCGCCGGCTGGCAGGGCTCGGAATACGTGAAGGGCTTACGCGAGGAGGAAGGCTTCGATCCCGCCTCCACTACCGAGACGTACGCGGCATGTACGCTGGAGGTCAATTCGCGGCGCTGGGGTGGCGTGCCGTTCTACCTGCGCACGGGAAAGCGGCTGGGGCGCCGCGTCACCGAGATTGCCTTGGTCTTCAAGGCCGCACCGAACCAGCCTTTTGTCGATGGCGAAACCGATGCCCTTGGCCAAAATGCGGTGGTTATCCGCGTTCAACCAGATGAGGGCGTCACCATGCGCTTTGGCTCAAAGGTGCCAGGCTCCACCATGGAGGTGCGCGATGTGAACATGGACTTTGCCTATGCCGAGGCATTCACCGAGGAATCCCCCGAGGCCTATGAGCGCCTCATCTTGGATGCCCTCCTCGATGAATCATCCCTGTTCCCCACCAATGAAGAAGTCGAACTATCGTGGTCGATTTTGGATCCGATCATCGATTACTGGTCCAAGCATGGTGAGCCCGAAGATTATAAGGCGGGCACATGGGGGCCCACCTCAGCCGATAAGATGCTGCGCCGCCGGGGTCACTCCTGGCGCCGCCCGTAGAAGGGATGTAGTCAATGATTATTCCATTGCCTAATACCACCACTGGTGAAATTGCCAAGAAGCTTGTCGATGCCCAGGAGCACTACACCCGCACCACGGGCCGCGTGCTCACCTTAATCGTGGAGGCACAAGAAGGCGACGATCTGGAACAAATTCTTGCCTCTGTGCGCGATGCCTCTCATGAGCACCCCTCCCGCGTGCTCGTCGTGGTCCCCGGTGACCCGAATTCTGATACCCAGCTCGATGCCCAGCTCCGCGTCGGTGGCGAAGCCGGTGCCTCCGAGACCGTCGTCATGCAATTGCACGGGGCACTCGCGGATCAAGCCGAGTCCGTGCTCACCCCGCTCTTGCTGCCGGATACCCCACTGGTCGCATGGTGGCCCAACGTGTGCCCCCAGGTGCCGTCAAAAAGCCCCGTGGGCAAATTGGCCCAGCGCCGCATCACCAATGTGGCCCATAAAGGTACCGTGGGCGAGCAGGATCTGCGCGCGCTTTCTGATGGCTACTCCCCCGGCGATTCCGATATGTCCTGGGCCTCCATCACGCTGTGGCGCGGGGTCGTCGCATCGGCGCTCGATCACCATCCCCATGAAAAGGTGCTATCGGTAGAGGTCGCCGGCCCTGCCGGGCATCCGGCGCCTAACTTCGCGGCGGGTTGGTTGCTTGACCGCCTCAGCGTCCCAGTACAGCGCACGGCCAAGGAAGCAAATAATGACTATTTCCCGGTTACCCACCTGCGCTTTAACCGGGAATCGACCCACGTAGATGTGGATGTCGTCGATGAGCGCACTGTGCGAGTGCGCGTACCGGGTACCCCAGACTCGCTAGTCAGTTTGAGCCCGCGCACGCAAACCGAAATCCTCTCTGAGGAATTACGACACCTCGATGCCGATAAAACTTATGCCCAAGCACTACGTGCTCTGGGAGAAGTAGACTACAGTAAGCTTTAACAGCGCACTTGTTTATACCGATTCTTTGCAAAGGATTCTGATACCGAATGGTAACGCTTCACCGCGTCAGTGATGTAGATGACCTTATTTCCCAAGCCGCACTCAAATTTATTGAGACCATCGCCGGAATTCAGGCTGGCAACGGTGGCATCCATGGTGACGGCGTAGCAAGAATCGTACTAACGGGTGGGGGCGCAGGAATCGGACTGCTGCACGAGCTTGCGCGCCTTGACTTTTCCGCCCAACAGCAAGGTGAAAACTACCCTGCCCTGCGTATCGATTGGTCCCGCGTGCACATCTTCTTTGGCGATGAGCGCAATGTTCCGGTCAGCGACCCAGATTCCAACGAAGGTCAAGCGCGTTCCGCGCTGCTCGATCACGTCGATATTCCAGATCAGAATATCCACGGATTCGACCTCGGTGCGGTCTCCATGGAGGCTGCCGCCAATGCTTACGAGCCGGAGCTGAAAGACTTCGCACCTTTAGGCTTCGATCTACACCTTTTGGGCATGGGCGCAGAAGGCCACATTAACTCCCTGTTCCCCCACTCTCCTGCCATCCGTGAGCAGGAAGAACTCGCGGTACCGGTACACGATTCTCCCAAGCCACCCAGCGAGCGCATTACCCTCACGTTGCCGGCGGTCAATAGGTCCGAGCGCGTCTGGCTCTTGGTTGCCGGGGAGGAAAAGGCCGCTGCTGCAAAGAGCATCGTTGACGGCGTCGACGCTGAGGAGTGCCCAGCGGCCGGTGCGCAAGGGACGAAGGAGACGATCCTCTTCCTTGCTGACGATGCCGCGCAGGAACTCTAAAAACATCGCCGCCCTTCCTGCTTAACGCACAAAGCGCCGGTACCTCAGCCCCACCCTTTCTCTGCGAAAGGACACGGGATGAAGTACCGGCGCTGTTGTTTGGCCGGGTCCTAGGCCGCGAAGGCCTGGATGAGGTTAAGGCCAACGATGCAGGCCAACCAGATAATCACCATGACGATGGTATAGCGGTCCAAATTCTTTTCCACCACGGTCGAACCGGACAGGTTCGATTGCACACCGCCGCCGAAAAGGCTAGACAGGCCGCCGCCTTTGCCCTTGTGTAAAAGCACAAAGATGGACATCAAAATAGCTGAAATTAGCAAAATGATTTCCAGTGCTAAGACCATGAGGTTCTTCCTTTTCTCAACGTGCGCCCAGTGGCACCTTCGATGTACTACCGAAAGTCACGCTTGCCACCGGCGCGAAGTACTTACCTGCTTTGCCTACGCAAAGCAATCACAAGGGCCTACTGTACACCATGCCGCGGGCGGGGCTCACCCCAACCCGCGGCATACCAGTCACCTTGTGATGGTTGTTAACGCATGTTAACTAACGGCATTAGCTGCATTGGCGGCTAGCTTGGCGAAGTCCTCTCCTACCAAGGACGCACCACCGATGAGGCCGCCGTCTACGTCCGGCTTGCTGACGATATCCGCAACGGAGTCAACCTTTACGGAACCGCCGTACAGGATGCGAATACCTTCGGCAACCTCGTCGCCCGCGAGTTCCTTGACCAAGCCACGGATGGCGGCGCACACTTCCTGCGCGTCATCCGCGGAGGCAACCTTGCCGGTGCCGATGGCCCACACGGGTTCGTAGGCGATAACCGTCTTGGATAGCTGCTCGGCGCTAAGTCCCTGCAGGGAATCGCGGGTTTGGTTCACCACGTAGTCAACGTGGGTGCCGGCCTCGCGCACGTCGAGCGGCTCGCCCACGCAGACGATGGGGCTGATGCCATTTTCCAAGGCCGCTGCGGCCTTTTCAGCGACCAGCTGGTCGGTTTCGCCGTGGTATTCGCGACGCTCGGAGTGGCCAACGACTGCCCAGCTGCATCCCAGCTTGTTCAGCATCTGGCCGGATACCTCGCCGGTGTAGGCGCCAGACTCGTGCTTGGAAATGTCCTGCGCACCGTAGGTGATTTTCAGCTTATCGCCCTCAACTAGCGTCTGAATCGTGCGGATATCGGTAAATGGAACCATGTAGGCTACATCTACCTTGTCGTAGTAATCCTCCGGCAGGGAGAATGCGAACTTTTGAACGGATCCAATGGCCTCAATGTGATCGAGGTTCATCTTCCAGTTACCAGCAATAAGTGGTGTACGTGCCATAATTTATCCTTTCTTTGGACGCCTGAATTTAGCTGTTTCAGGCGGTTTATGCTTCGAGCACGGAAACGCCCGGCAGCTCCTTGCCCTCGAGGTATTCGAGGGATGCGCCGCCGCCGGTGGAGATGTGGCTGAAGCCATCCTCATCGAGGCCCAGGGTGCGCACAGAGGCTGCGGAGTCGCCGCCGCCGACGACGGAGAAGGAACCGTTAGAGGAGGTGGCATCGATAATCGCCTGCGCTACTCCAGCGGTGCCCTTGGAGAAGGCTTCCATTTCGAATACGCCCATGGGGCCGTTCCAGAATACGGTCTTGGAGTCTGCCAGTACGTCGGCAAATTTCTCGATGGTCTTCGGTCCGATGTCCAGGGACATCCAGCCCTCAGGAATGCCATCGAGCTCAACGACCTTGGTCTCAGCATCGGCGGCGAACTCGCTGGCGGCGGTAAGATCAACGGGAAGGACGATCTTGTCGCCAAAGCGCTCCAGCAGGCTCTTGCAGTTTTCGATCTGGTCCTCTTGCAGCAAGGACTCCTGAACGTTGTAACCCTTGGCTGCCAGCAGGGTGTAGCACATGCCGCCGCCGATGATGATCTTATCGGCCTTTCCAGCAAGTGCTTCGATAACGCCAAGCTTGTCAGAGACCTTTGCGCCACCCAGTACAACGACGTATGGGTGCGCCGGATCCTTTGCCACGGTGGACAATACGTCCAATTCCTTTTCCACCAGCTTGCCGGCGTAGGCGGGCAGGCGCTTGGCGACGTCATATACCGAGGTCTGCGCGCGGTGCACAACGCCGAAGCCATCGGAGACGAACGCGCCATTATCAGCAGCCAGGGCGACGAGCTCGTCGGCGAATTCGCCGCGCTCTGCCTCATCCTTGGAGGTCTCGCGAGGATCAAAGCGGACATTTTCTACCAGCATGACATCGCCGCTGTTTAGTCCGTTGGCGCGCTCATGGGCGTCTTCGCCGGTAACGTCGTTGGCCAAGGCAACGTACTGGCCTAGGGCCTCAGACAGCGCTTCTGCGACCGGAGCCAGGGAGTACTTGGAATTTACCTCACCCTTGGGGCGGCCGAGGTGTGCGGAAAGGATGACCTTCGCGCCGCCATCGACAAGAGCCTTGATGGTGGGAAGAGATGCGGTAATGCGGCCGGGGTCGGTGATATTTCCGTCATCATCCAGCGGCACGTTGAAGTCAGAACGAACCAGAATGTGGCGGTCCTCTACGCCTTCTTCTAGCAGGTTATCTAGGGTCTTAAAAGCCATGTGTTACTCCTTTTATAGTGGATTCTGCAGTTTAGGTTGCTACATAAAATGATACCGGCCACAACGTCGTGCCGTCAGGGCGTTCGTTGTGGCCGGTATCGCATTAAGGGGTGCTCTATATTAGAACTTTAGAGATTTTCTGCAACCAGGTTGGTCATGCGGACGAGCTGGGAGGTGTAGCCCCACTCGTTGTCGTACCAACCCAGCACCTTGACCAGGTTGCCGTTGGAGACCTTGGTCATACCGGCGTCGAAGATGCAGCCGTGCGGGGAGGTCACGATGTCGGTGGAAACCAGGGGATCCTCGGTGTATGCGAGGGTGTCCTTCAGCTCACCTTCAGCTGCCTCCTTCAGTGCCGCGTTGATTTCCTCAACGGTGACGTCGCGGGAAGCGGTGAAGGTCAGGTCAGTTGCGGAACCGGTGATGACCGGAACGCGCATTGCGTAACCGTCCAGCTTGCCTTCCAGCTCAGGCAGGACCAAGGACACGGCCTTTGCTGCACCGGTGGAGGTAGGCACCAAGTTGACGGCTGCGGCGCGGGCGCGACGCAGGTCCTTGTGAGGAGCGTCCTGCAGACGCTGGTCACCGGTATAAGCGTGAACAGTGGTCATCAGGCCCTTTTCCACACCGAACTTGTCATTCAAGACCTTGGCCATAGGGGCCAGGCAGTTGGTGGTGCAGGAAGCTGCGGAAATAACGTTGTGGTTAGCTGGGTCGTAGGTATCGGAGTTAACACCGTAGACGAAGGTTGCGTCAACTTCCTTACCAGGGGCGGAAATGATGACCTTCTTGGCGCCGGCCTCAATGTGAGCCTTTGCGTCGTTACCGTTGGTGAACAGGCCGGTGGACTCGATAACGAGGTCCACGTCCAGCTCGCCCCACTTCAGGTTCTTCGGGTCCTTCTCGTTGAAGACCTGGATGCGGTTGCCATTGACGGTGATGGAGTCATCGTCGTAGGTAATCTCGCCGTCGAAGCGACCCAGTACGGAGTCGTACTTCAACAGGTTAGAGAGAGTTTGGTTATCGGTCAGGTCGTTGACGGCAACGATCTCAAGGTCGTTGTCGGTCCGGTTAACTGCGTGGAAGAAGTTACGACCAATGCGGCCAAAGCCGTTAATGCCTACGCGGGTAGTCACTGTAAATCTCCTCAAAGAGTCGAGTAATTATTTCTATGGGCCTACCGCGGGTCCTTCGAGTACTTTACTGCTCTGAGTGAGTAAGGTGCCCGAGGCTTTGCCCAACAACCGCAATACTACAGAGCCTTTATAGCGCGTGCAGTGGGCTGCAAGCCTGACAACGCAGGATCTGAAAGTTTTCCGATCTAGGCGTACAATCTTCCCGAGTATTTTTGTTTTTCCGAATATTCAGGCTGTTTAAGCCCGTTTAAGTTGGTTCTTGTGGACTTTACACCGTTAATGTGTGATATATCACTACACGTGGGCGTTCCCCTACTTCACCGCACACCAGTCCTCCAAAGACACAGTGGTATAAATTAACTTAACCCAAATCACACCTCAGCGTTTATGACGCGATATGCTTGCGCTAACTCACTGTGTTCCAGGTAGCACTCGGGCATTCGCTGGGCGCTAATCTCTCGCCTGAAACGCGTGGGCAATAAATTTACATCCCTCGCAGACCGAATGCGCCTGCGATAGTACCCCCGTTAGAATCGAGGATACTCAATGTTTGAGATAAACACCTCTGTTGTGGGAGACAGTCTTGGGCTCACCGCGCTCGTGGCGATTCTCCCCCTCGTAGCCTTTTTCATTATGTTGATGGGCTTTAAAGCCCGCGCACATACTTCGGGAGCCGTCGCCCTTGCGACCTCCATCATCCTAGCCATAGTTGCCTTTGCGATGCCCGTGGATATGGCACTATCCTCCGCGGTCCGCGGTGGCCTATTCGGCCTACTGCCCATCGTCTGGGTCATTATTACGGCGATTTGGTTTTACGAGATCACGGTCGCCTCGGGCCGCTTCGAAGATCTACGTAAGACCTTCGACCTCTTGGGCGATGGCGATATCCGCATCCAGTCGATGCTCATCGCCTTCTGTTTCGGTGGCCTCCTTGAAGCCCTTGCGGGCTTCGGTGCCCCCGTGGCCATCACCGCCACGATGATTATGGCGCTCGGCGTAAAGCCCCTGCGCGCAGCCACGGTAGTCCTTATTGCGAATACCGCTCCAGTCGCGTTCGGTGCGGTTGGTATTCCGGTCACCACCGCCGGTGAAGTCGGCGGACGTACTGCCGAGCAAACCCAAGATATTGCCGGCCTTATTGCCCTGCAGGTCTTGGTCATTGCCGCCATCGTCCCGTTCCTTATCGCATTCATCCTGGACGGCATGCGCGGTGTGAAGGAAACAGCGCCCGCTGCCGCAGTCATCGGTATTTCCTTTGCCGGCGCGCAGTGGCTTACCGCCACCTTCTTCGCCTACCAGCTCACCAACGTTATTGCCTGCATCGTGTCCCTGGGTGCTGCTTTCATCTTCCTCCGCATGTGGAAGCCACGGGGTGTTACCCAGCTGCGCGAGCGTATGGAGCTACCTGCCGCAGAAACCGCGACCGACCTCAACGGCCGCCGCATCTGGATGGCGCTGCTGCCCTACGCCGTCGTTACCGCAGTATTTGCCGTTGCCACCGCAGCACCAGCGATCTTCGGATTCTGGAAGCTGAAGTTCGCGTGGCCACTGCTTGATGGCACCGTCATCGGCACTAACGGTGAGGCCATGGACACCAGCTTTAGCTTCAATGTCTTTGGCAACCCAGGTACCCTGCTCTTGCTCTCCGGCATCATTGTGGCCATCGTTTACCACTTCTGGAACGAAAACGGCCGCTACAAGCTCAGCTTCGCCCAACCCGTGCAGGCCTTCGGTGAGGTTGCCAACCGCATGAAGTTCTCTGGGCTGACCATCGTTTTGGTCCTCGCTTTGGCCTACACGATGAACTATTCGGGCCAGACCATTGCTATCGGTGAATTCGTATCCTCCGCCGGTTCCATCTTCGCGCTATTCGCACCCGTGCTGGGCTGGATTGGTACCGCGGTGACCGGCTCCGATACCTCCGCAAACGCGCTCTTTGGCAACCTGCAGGTTGCGGCCGCTGACCGCATTGGCGTCAACCCTGACCTCATGCTGGCTGCCAATACCGCCGGTGGTGTTGTGGGTAAGATGATTTCGCCGCAGTCCCTGGCCATTGCGGCAACCGCCGTATCCATGGAAGGCAAGGAATCTGTCATCCTGAAAAACGTAGTGGGCTACTCCATCGCGTTCTTGGCCGTTGTCTGTGTCATCGTCTTCTTGATGACCAACGTCCTGGGCTTCTTGGTCCCATAAAACGCAAGCCACCACTGGCTATAAGCGCCTCAGCCGAGGCACAACACAAGGCGGGAGGGAAAGCACCTCAATGCTTTCCTTCCCGCCTTTCGTGGTTCAAAGTTCCAGAGCCAATCGTGCCCCGCGACTAAGAGTCACCAAAAAGATCATCTGAGATGGACTCATTAGTATCGGGGATGTCCAGTTCTTCGGCCCGCTTATCCGCCATGGATAATAAGCGCCGAATGCGCCCTGCCACCGCATCTTTAGTCATAGGCGGATCCGCCAGCCTGCCGAGCTCCTCCAACGAGGCCTCGCGGTGCTGCACGCGCAAGCGGCCGGCATCGGCTAGGTGCTCAGGAACGTCATCCCCCAAAATTTCCATCGCCCTATCTACGCGCGCTGCGGCGGTGACGGCGGCCCGTGCCGAGCGGCGCAGGTTGGCATCATCAAAATTATCCAACCGGCGCGATGTATCGTGCGCTTCGCGCTTTACCCGCTTCTTTTCCCAAGACAGGCGGGTCACTTGCGCGCCCATGCGGGTAAGCAACGCGCCAATGGCATCGCCGTCGCGGACGACCACGCGATCTTCGCCGCGGGTCTCTTTAGTCTTTGCGGAAATTCCCAGGCGCCGTGCGCATCCCACGAGTGCCAACGCGGCCTCCTGGCAGGGGCAGCTGACTTCCAATGCTGAAGAACGCCCGGGTTCCGTCAGGCTACCGTGCGCAAGGAAGGCACCGCGCCACGCCGCCTCGCTATCAGCCACGGTGCCGGAAATGACCTGCGGCGGAAGCCCCACCACGGCGTGACCGGAGCGGGTAATCAGGCCTAGGCGGCGGGTAAGCTCCTTTGCCCCTTTAGTGATGCGCACGATGAC
Source organism: Corynebacterium sp. KPL4015 (assembly GCF_040225725.1). Lineage (NCBI taxonomy): Bacteria > Bacillati > Actinomycetota > Actinomycetes > Mycobacteriales > Corynebacteriaceae > Corynebacterium > Corynebacterium sp. KPL4015. The sequence goes on from NZ_JBEHGF010000009.1 coordinate 38,732, forward strand.
GCGCGATTTCTTCACCGTCCCCGCAGGGCCGACAACGTGGCTTTCCGCTTCGATCCCGTAGAGCTCGTCTAAAGCCACGAGGATGCGCTGCGCAATAGCCTGGTTATCGAGCTCAAGCTCATAGGCCATGCTCTCACCAGAGACATCTACTTCTCCGGCAAAGCGCAGGATCGATGCGAGCTCCGCAGCGCGCGCGGACTGACGTGTCACGCCAACCGCCGCTAGTTCTTCTTTGACCTGTTCGGTCAACGGTGTGGTCACCTAGTTCGCCCCATTTCTCTGTCACAGTCACGAATGACGCTTGTGCAATGCACGGTCCCACGCACACCAACTACTGCGTGGGAAACGGAATTTTCTCATTTTACCGTGTCCCGCGCCCTGAGGACTGGCTGGCCTGAACTTAGCTAGGCCCGCCGGTACTCGTTATAGAGATCCACGATGACAGAAGAAAGTTTGTCTGGATCGTGTTTCATCAATCGCTGTCCATTGTCATCCTGGATACTGACATCTGCAAATACCGCGCGTGCGCCCAAGGCTTGCGCAGCGCGCTGTACATATACCCGTTCGCTCTCATTTGGCAGCGCTGCCGCATCTAGGACGATGCGGTCGATGCGTAGATCCGGGGCGTGACGAGCCAGCACATGCACGTGGCGCTCCGCGGAAAAGCCTTGGGTTTCTCCCGGTTCGGCTGACAGGTTGAGCATCACGACGCGCAGAGCATTGGACTCAGATATGGCCTGCACGATTTCTGGCACCAAGGTATGCGGTAATACCGAACTAAACCAGGATCCTGGACCGATGGTAATAAGATCTGCCTGCCTAATAGCCTCCAGCGCGGCGGGATTGGCTTCCGGGGCTTCAGGCAGGATTCGCACGCGCCGCACATGCCCCGGCGTCGATGCCACCGCGACCTGGCCGCGGACCTGGCGCATGACCCGGGGGTCATCGTCAAGCCCTGAGACATCAGCCTCAATCTCTAAGGGATGCGGCACCACGGGGATGACCCGCCCGTGCGAGTGCGTTAGCTCTGCTACCGCGTCCAAGGCGGCCTGGTAATCGCCCAAGACCCCGGTCAAACCGGCGATCATGAGGTTGCCCACGGCGTGGCCCGCCATGGCGCCATTGCCGCCGAAGCGATGCTGGAGGGTCTTGCCCCACAGCTCGCCTACGCGATTGTCATCGGCTAGCGCGGCCAACGCCATGCGCAGGTCACCAGGCGGAATGATATCCAATTCTCGGCGCAGGCGCCCCGAGGATCCGCCATCATCGGCGACCGTCACGATGGCAGAAATATCCGCCGCATTGCTGCGCCTAGCGGATAAAAGTGTTTGATAAAGACCATGGCCGCCGCCAAGGCAGACCATATGAGAAGGGTGTTTCATACAGTTTTTAATGCTCCTCAGCCCTAATTGCGGGCAATATCCCGGTGCAAAATGCTGACGTCAAGGGTGTCATTGGCGCGCAGGCGCTTGGCGATGTCCTCTGCTACCGCAACCGAGCGGTGATGCCCGCCCGTGCAGCCGACGCCCACGGTGATGAAGTTCTTGCCCTCGTGCCGGTATCCCTCCAGCATGGTAGAAAACATGGCGACAAAATTATCCACGAATTTCTGTGCGGCAGGCTGCGACAGGACATAATCCGCCACAGGCGCATCTGTACCGCGGCAGCCGCGCAGCTCCGGAATCCAGTAAGGATTGGGCAAAAAGCGCACGTCGACGACGATATCCGCATCGCGCGGGGAACCATTCTTAAAACCAAACGATTCCACCGTGACGTGCTGGTTGGTATTTTGAAATTCGCCAAACGCAGCTTCGATAGCCCGGCGCAAGTCATGAATCGAGAGGTTCGTGGAATCAATGATGATATCGGAGCGATCTCGAATTTCCGCCACCACTTGGCGTTCGCGTTGGATGCCCACCTTTAAGGTATCGTCGCCCTGCAAAGGGTGAGTGCGCCGCACGGAGTCGAAGCGACGGATGAGCACGTCATCGCGGGCATCGAGAAAGAGAACGGTGGGTTTCATCCCCAATGCCGTTAGCTCATCGATGGTTTCCATGAGGGAACCCGGAAACATGCGAGAACGCACGTCCGTTACCGCGGCGACCTTTTCAACGGGTGTTTCTTCCTGGTTGCACAATTTCCACAGGTCCACGATGGCGCGCGGCGGGATATTATGCGCCACATAGTAGCCCTTGTCCTCAAAAACCTTGGCGGCGGAACTCAACCCGCCGCCGGACATGCCGGTAATCAAGATGGGCGGAGTGTCGAAGTGCGTCATGCCCACTAGTCTAGCGTTTTCGCGCTCCGCACTTCTGCTGGAAGGCTCCTTATTTACTGTGCGTCGTGCAACTTATCGTAGACAGTCTGGGCCAGTTTCGGCCCGAACCCGTTTACCTCGCAGATCTCATCCACCGTGGCCGCCTTGAGTTTTTTGACGGAGCCAAAATGCTTGACCAAATCCGTCCGGCGTTGCGGTCCAAGCCCCGGAATTGCATCGAGCGCCGAGGAACGCATGCGCTTAGAACGCTGTTGCCGGTGGTAGGTAATGGCAAAGCGGTGCGCCTCATCGCGAATTTGCTGCAGCAAAAATAGCGCCTGGGAATTGCGCGGCAGAATCACCGGTTCATCATCCCCTGGCACCCAGATTTCCTCCAAGCGCTTGGCTAGCCCCACGAGGGTGACATCGACGATGCCCAGTTCATCAAATACCTCTTGTGCCGCAGCCACCTGGGGCGCGCCGCCGTCCACGATGAAGAGCTGAGGAGGATAGGCAAAGCGGCGGCCTGCCTCGGCGGATTCTTCTGCGACTTTTTCTTCCGCGAAGGACGATTCTTCCTTTTCCTCGTCCGGGTTCGCCAATTTATCTTGGTTGTGGCGCTTAAACCGGCGACGCGTGATCTCCGCAATGGAGCCAACGTCATTGGAATGCCCGTCGCCGGCTGCTTCCTTGATGCGGTAGCGCCGGTAATCGGACTTCTTTGGTATGCCGTCTTCAAAAACCACCAGGGAGGCGACGACATCGGTGCCTTGGATATGCGAAATATCGGTGCACTCGATGCGCAGCGGTGCCTGGTCCATTCCCAAGGCATCCTGGATATCCTGCAGCGCCGCGGACCGCGCGGTAAGGTCACCGACGCGCTTGAGCTTATGCTGGCGCAGCTGCTCTTTGGCATTCTTTTCCACGGTATCCATGAGCGAACGCTTATCTCCCCGTTGCGGTACGCGCAGATCAACGCGCGCGCCACGCAGCTCTTCCAAGAGGGAGACCACTTGATCGGATTCTTCCGGCATGGCTTGAACCAAAATCTCACGCGGTATGACGTGGACATGGCGCTGTTCCATGTGCGATTCCTGGTCCACGCCGCGTCGTGGCACATCCGCAGCTAAAGCTGCATCCTCACGAGCTTCTTGTTCTTCTCGCTCCACGGCATCGGAGTAAAACTGGATGAGGAAGTTTTGCACCAAGGCGGGCAAGGCCGGATCGGGTTGGCCCTCCTCTATGGGCTCAGAGGTTGCCTGGTCACCGGCGCGTTCAACGACCCAGCCGCGCTGGCCCCGGATCCTGCCGCCGCGTACGTGAAAGATTTGGACGGCGGCTTCCAACTCATCGGAATTAAACGCAATCAGATCGGCATCGGTGCCATCGGCGAAGACAACTGCTTGCTGCTCCATGATCTTATCGATGGCCCCAAGATCATCGCGCAACCGCGCCGCACGCTCAAATTCGAGGTTTTCGGCGGCAGCCTCCATGTCTTTGACCAGCTTGCGCCTAACACCAGCTGTATTGCCATTCATGAATGAGACCAGCTCATTGACGGTCTCGCGGTGTTCTTCTTTGCTCACCCGTCCGATACAAGGTGCATCGCACTTGCCGATGTACCCCAAAAGGCACGGCCGCCCCAGCCGCTCATGCCGGTTATATACACCTTTAGAACACGTGCGCATGGGGAAGACGCGGGTGAGCAGATCGAGGCTTTCGCGCACCGCCCACGCATGGGAATAGGGGCCAAAGTACCGCACTCCCTTGCGCCGGGGGCCGCGGTAGAAAAAGGCGCGCGGGACCACCTCTCCCACGGAGACGGCAAGCATGGGATACGTCTTGTCGTCGCGGTACATGACGTTAAAGTGCGGATCGAACCGCTTGATCCAGGTATATTCCAGCTGCAGCGCTTCAACTTCGCTGGCGACAACCGTCCATTCCACGGAGCTAGCGGTCAGCACCATCTGCCGCGTGCGCGGGTGCAGCTGCGTAATGTCTTGGAAATAATTAGACAGGCGCGCCCGCAGGTTTTTGGCCTTGCCTACGTAAATGACGCGCCGGTTCTCATCGCGGAACTTATAGACACCCGGCTCCGTCGGAATGGTTCCCGGGGCGGGGCGATAGGTTGTTGGATCTGCCAATGCTTAATCCTGCGGCATGTATTTGGCTTCCAGATCGCGGAAGTCACGGACTTTTGTGATCACGGTATCCTTATCGCCGGATTGCAATGCCCACACGGGCACGGCCTCAAATTCGGGCAGCTCAAGGCGGGCCATGCGCTGGCCGACGGGGAAAGACAGCCCGTAGACCACCTGCCACGGGTAAAAACGCGTGCCGATGATATTGCGCACCTCTACCCCATCTTCGTTGGCCTGCAGCCGCGGCCGGTTGAGAGCAATCCACGACAAGATGGAAATGACTACGCCGACACCAGGAAAGGCGAATTTGTCGATAGTGGTCACGTGCGCACCGGTAAAGGAAATATCGAGCGTAACACCCATAAAAATATGGATGGCCATGACAAGAATGACCCAACCGATGGCAATCTTGCGCAAGAACGGGGACTTGGCGCTATATTCCCACGGCTTCGACGTTGTCCGTGCGAAGGGATCCGCGCTGGTATAGGCCAATACCTCCGCATCGCTAAGGGTGCGGCGCGGCTGGGATTCATTCGAAGCTGCGGCCTCATTCATGTGCTTTACTCCTCTGGAAGTCCTGCCTGCCGGTCAATGGTCAGGATTTCGATTGGCCTTTTATTAATATTCTGCGTTTAGTCTACGCAATTGCAACGCGGTGTCTAAAGCCGCGATCATGGATTCTGCGCCCTTATTTTCCGCAGAGTCAGGGAAACCTGCGCGGTCGATGGCCTGCTGCTGGTCATTGACGGTCAAGACACCATTGCCAATCGGCGTCGATTCATCCAAGGAGATGCGCGTTAGGGCTTGGGTAACAGAATCGCAGACATAATCGAAGTGCGGAGTGCCGCCGCGGATGACGCAACCCAAGGCAACGACGGCATCGAATTTTCGCGCGGCTGCTTGAACAAACACGCCCAATTCTAGGGAACCAACGACCCGGAATTCTGCGACTTCTGCCCCATTTGCACGGGCAGTCTCCACTGCCTGCTGGTGCAGCTGATCGCAGACCTCTTCGTTCCAAGTCGCGGTCACGACCGCGACGCGGAGGCCGCGCGCATCTACCTGCGCGATAGTGGGTAATCCTTCTTTACTCATTTACCTAATTCTCCTTCGTGCTGCGCATCCCACTGTGCCACCTGCGGAAGATCGTGGCCCATGCGGTCGCGTTTGGTCCGCAGATACCGAATATTATCGGCGTTGGCGGCGATGGTAAGTGGGATATGTTGGCTGACTTCGATGCCGAATCCGGCGAGCCCTTCCCCCTTGTGCGGGTTATTGGTCAACAGTTGTGCCGATTCCACCCCAAGGTCCTTCAGGATCTGGCCGGCCACGGAATACTCCCGGGCATCTTCTGGCAGTCCTTGTTCCAGGTTTGCGTCGACCGTGTCCCAGCCCTCGTCCTGGAGGCGGTACGCCTGGAGCTTGTGCACCAATCCGATCCCGCGGCCTTCGTGGCCGCGCAGATAAATTACTACCCCGCTGCCGGCTTCCTGCACCTTGCGCAGGGATTCTTGCAATTGGGGACCGCAGTCGCACCGGCGCGAGCCAAAGACATCGCCGGTAAGGCACTCAGAGTGCACGCGCACCACAATATCGCGGGCACCGCGAAGCTGCGCGGGATCGCCGGCGATTAAGGCAATATGCTCTTGGCCGTCAAGGTCATGCCGGTAACCAATCGCGGTGAATTCGCCATACTCTGTGGGCAGGTGGGTTTCCACCGCGCGCTGGGTTTGCACCTCATGGTGGCGGCGCCACTCAATAAGCTGCGCGATAGAGATCAGTGCGAGGCCGTGCTTATCGGCAAAACGGCGCAGTTCCGGCCCGCGGGCCATATCCGTCGGGTCTTCTTCTGATACGACTTCACACAGCACGCCGGCGGGACGAAGGCCTGCAAGGCGTGCCAAATCGACGGCGGCTTCCGTGTGCCCATCGCGCTCTAATACCCCGCCGGGTCGCGCGCGCAGGGGGACCACGTGGCCTGGCCGGGTGAAGTCGCTGGACCGAGTCGAAGCATCAGCCAAGCGGCGGATGGTTTCTGCGCGGGAGGCCGCAGAAATTCCGGTAGAGCCCGTTGCCGCATCCACGGTGACCGTATAAGCGGTCTGGCGCACGTCCTGATTCTGCGCCATCATCGGCGGCAAATCGAGCCGCTGGCAATCTTCCGGCATTAATGAGGCGCAGACATATCCGGAGGAATACCGCACCATAAACGCGACCAGTTCCGGGGTTGCCAGCTCCGCGGCAAAGATTAGATCCCCTTCGTTTTCCCGTCCTTCATCATCCATGACGATGACCGGCTTGCCGGCGGCAATCTCCGCAATGGCGTGATCGATGGCATCAAAATGGATGCTCTCTTCAGTCGCGAACATAACCTAGCAGTCTAGTCCTTTGCTTGAGCACTTCCGGATTCGGGGTGAAGCATCTTTTCTACATACTTCGCCAGCACATCCACCTCGAGGTTTACGATATTGCCGGGCTGAGATTCTCCGTGCGTCGTCTCCCGCAAGGTGGTGGGAATAAGGGAGACCTCAAACCAGTCCTTACCTACGGCGCTGACCGTCAAAGACGTACCGTTGACCGCAATAGAGCCCTTTTCCACGACGTACTGGGTAAGCTCGCGGGGCAAGCTAAAGCGCAGCACGTCCCAGTGCTCCGAATGCTCGCGCGTGACCAACCGTGCCGTGCCATCGACATGGCCCTGCATAATGTGTCCACCCAGCCGCGTGGTGGGCAGTACTGCCGGCTCGACATTGACCCGCGCGCCTTCTTCCAGCTGACCGAGTCCCGTCCGGTCCAAAGATTCTCGCATCACATCGGCGCAGAAAATATCCCCATCCAATTCCGCGATGGTAAGGCACACGCCATTGATGGCAATGGAATCCCCTAGGTGCGCGTCACTCACCGTCTGCGGTGCGCGGATGCTCAACCGCAGTGCATCCGCCTGCGGTTCTAGTGTGGCCACCGTTCCTAGCTCTTGTACTAGCCCTGTAAACAATGATTCCCCTTGTATTTATCTCTAAATTATCTAATCTTTTAACGCTCGTTCCGCGCCTCGTATTCTACGAGGACATCGGGCCCGAGGCTGGTGGTGCGCACGGTGGTAAAACGTGGGGCATCGGCAAGCGTGTGCGCCACCGCATTCGCCAGAACCCCGCGCCCCTGGCCTAACAGGATAGGGGCAATATACGCCGCGAGTGCATCCACGACACCGGCCTCGATGAAGCTCTGGGCCAGGCCCGCCCCGCCTTCAACCAAGACGTCGCGGGCGCCGCTGGCATAAAGCTCCTTCAGCGCGCCCTCGATGGTGTCATATTGTTCAAAACCCAGCCGCTGCAGGTGAGAGACCTTCTCACCCGCGGACTGGAGCTCGCGCTTGCCGATGACCACGCGGCGCGGCTGATGCTCGCGCAGACTCCCATCGCTAAAGCGCGCGGTAAGGGAGGGGTTATCGGCAAGCGCGGTGCCCGTGCCAATGATGATGGCATCGCGCCGCGCCCTATCGGCATGGACCCACTCGCGGGCCTTAGGCCCGGTGATCCACTGGCTCGTGCCATCGGCGGCAGCGGTAAACCCATCCAAAGTCTGGGCAAATTTCAGGGTGACGTGCGGGCGCTGCAGCTTTACCGCGCGCAACCAGGCATACACCGCGTCTTCGACGCCTTCCGGTGCGGTGAGCTCGCCCACCTCTACCCCGGCGGCGGCCAGGGCCTGCGCTCCCCCGCCTGCTAGGGGCGTGGGATCGGGATGCAGGTAGAACACGCGGGCAATTCCGGCATCGATAAGCGCCGTGGCGCAGGGATCCGTCCTGCCCGTATGTGCGCACGGCTCCAGGGTGACCACGGCCGTACCGCCGCGGGCTTTCTCGCCGGCCGCGCGCAGCGCCATGACTTCCGCGTGGGCGCCACCCACCGGCTGGGTCGCACCAATGCCCGCAACGGCACCGGTTGCTGACAAAATCACCGCACCTACCGGTGGATTGGGGCTCGTGGTACCGCGCACCGCCGCACCGGCCTGCATGGCCTGGACCAATGCTTCGGACACGTTGGTTTCATCCATCGCGCCGGCCATTATGAACGCGCCGCAAGCGCGCGCAGTTCTTCCACCGCCTGCGCTGGATCTTCGCTTTTGAATACGGCCGATCCCGCCACGAAGGAATCGCATCCGGCCTCCGCTGCCAAGGCAATGGTATCCGGATCGATGCCGCCATCGATTTCAATGATGGTATCCAGGCCCTGCTGATCAATGCTTTCGCGCAGGGCGCGGACCTTATCCAGCATGTCGGGCATAAATTTCTGGCCGCCAAAACCTGGTTCTACGGACATGACCAGCACCTCATCGAAGTGATGCAGCTTGTCTAGCCACGGCTCAATGGGCGTATCCGGTTTGATGGAAAAGGCCGCACGCGCACCTAGGTCCCGGATCTTGTGGGCCAAGTCCACCGCGGCGACCTCATCCTCTACCGCCTCCACGTGAAAAATGATAGTGGTGGCACCGGCCTTGATGTAGGTCTCCACCCATTTCGCCGGCTCCTCAATCATCAGGTGCACGTCAAGCGGCTTATCCGTGGACTTTATCACCGTGGCCGTAATATCCGGGCCAAAGGAAAGGTTGGGGACAAAGTGGCCGTCCATGATGTCTACATGGATCCAATCAGCGTTGGAAATGGCCTCTAGTTGTTCACCCAACCGCGCGAAGTCAGCAGCCAAAATTGACGGAGAAATAAGTGGTGCAGGCATACCGTTAATTCTAGCTCCCTTCCTCATCGCCGCGCCGCAATACCGCCATGAACATGGCATCGGTGCCGTGGCGGTGCGACCACATTTGAACGGATTTTTCTTTGCCCACATTGCCCATATCTGGGATAAATTCCCGCGCATCTAGCTCCTGTGCACCCAGCTTTTCTACCGCCTGGTCCACGATGGCGCGGGTTTCGCGAAGGTCCGGCGAACACGTGGAATAGACTACGACCCCGCCCGGCCGCACGAGCTTGAGGGCAGAGGACAACAGCTCGAATTGCAGTGTCGAAAGCTCGGCAATATCGGCTTCAGATTTCCGCCAGCGTGCCTCTGGGCGGCGACGCAATGCGCCCAGCCCCGAACACGGCGCGTCCACCAAGATGCGATCGAATCCCGAGCCCACCTGCGGGTTGCGGCCATCGGCCACGTGGACGGTCACCGGCAACCCCTGCACCGTCTTTTCAATCAGTTTCGCGCGGTGCGGCGATACTTCCACGGCATCAACGTGCGCGGACTCGATGCGCGCCAAGGCCCCCATCAGGGCCGCCTTGCCACCTGGCCCCGCACACAGGTCGAGCCAGCGGCCCTGGTCGGTACCGCTGACGGGCACCTCGCACACGGCGCGGGCGATAAGCTGCGAGCCTTCATCTTGTACCGCGGCCATGCCCTGCTGGACCGGTTCCAATTGGCCTGGGTCCCCGGAATCCATATACACCGCATAGGGCGAATAGGTACCTTCTTCATTTCCGGTAATCAGCGCCAATTCCTCGGCGGAAATTTCGCCTGGACGTGCCACCAAATGCACGCTCGGTCGCTCGGAATCCGCTTCTAAGGCAGCGGGCAATTCTTCGGGGCCAACAACGCGGGCAAAAGACTCCGCGATCCACGTTGGGTGGGCATGCCTAAAGGCCAGGCCTGCAATCTCGCCTTCTGGGGCCAGCCGCTTGAGCCACTCATTCGGCGGCGTGCGGGTAATGGTGCGCAAGATGCCATTGGCGAATCCTTTAGCTTTTTCTTCCCCACCCGCCACGACGAGCCGGACGGAGGTATCTACCGCCGCGTGGGGTTCTACGCGCGTATACAGCACCTGGTAGGTGCCCAGGCGCAGGGCATCGATGACCACCGGCGAGATTGACTCAAGCTCGCGCGAAGAACACTGCGCGATCACCGCATCGAGCACACCCAAGGTGCGCAGGGTGCCATAGGTAATCTCCGTGGCGAATGCGGCATCGCGGCCAGAAAGCTTTTGCTTGCGCAGCGCCTTGGGCAAGACGAGGTTGGCAAACGCATCTTCTTCGCTTACCCGGCGCACCACTTCGAAGGCGACGGCGCGGGCCGGATCCACACCCTGGTCGATGGCGGCCTGCACCAGTGTTTTCCCCGCGCCCGTGTTCTTTGTGCCCGCATTCCGATTACCTCGGTTTCCTCGGTTATCCCGGTGGTCGCGGTTGCGCTGGTCCTGCATGCCGCGACCACGCTGTGCGGATCCACGCTGAGCTTGGCCGCGATTGTCTTGGCCACGCTGCGCATTGCCTCGCTGCCCACCGCCGCGTTGGGGCGCGCCGTTCTTGCCGTGTTGTTTAGCCTCCGGCGCCTTGTCGCCGGACTTACTGCGGGAGCGGAATCCACCAGTCACTGGAACCTCACCTCTGCGTTCCTTCCTAATCCACGCGCCCAATCGGCGGCATTCATCATCTTTTTGCCCGGTGGCTGAATCCTATCCAGCTGCACCGGTTGCGTCGCGGTCCCGATATACACCGCGTCCTTGCTAATCAGCGCCTCGCCCGGCTGCAGCTGCTTGCCGATGCCCTCGTTAAGGCGAACCGGGCCGAGCTTGAGGCGGGCATCGTCAAGCAGCGTCCATGCGCCCGGGCCCGGGGTGTGGGCGCGGATATGCCGGTCAATGGCAAAGGCTGGCTGCGCCCAGTCGATGCGCGCTGCCGCGGTAGAGATTTTCGGCGCATAGGTGGCCTCTCCTTTTTGGGCCTGCGGCTCCAGCGTGCCGGCCTCGAGCCCATCCATGGTGGCTACTAGGAGATCTGCCCCGGAATACGCGAGCCGGGTGAGCAGATCGTCTGCGGTATCCGTCCCAGTGATGCCTTCTGTGACCGTGCCGAATACCGGGCCTGTATCCAGGCCTTCTTCGATCCGGAAGGTGGATGCGCCGGTGATATCATCGCCTGCCGCGATAGCCGCTTGTACCGGTGCCGCGCCACGCCAGGCGGGAAGGAGGGAAAAGTGCAGGTTGACCCAACCATGGCGCGCGACATCCAAGAGATCCTTGCTAATGAGATTGCCATAGGCCACCACCGGGATGGCCTCTGGCTGCAGCTCGGCCAAGCGCTGGCGCAGGTTATCGCCATCTTCCGTGCCAGGCCGCAGCGTGGATGGGGTCAGCACCTCGATGCCGTGCTCTTGCGCCAGGGCCTTTACCGGGCTCGGGTGAAGGCTGCGCCCCCTGCCCTTCTTCGCATCGGGCCGGGTAATGACCGCTACCACTTCGTGACTGGAGGCAAGCAATTTCTCCAATGCCACCACCGCCGGCTCTGGGGTGCCGGCAAAAATAATCCGCATACTGGATGAGTCTCCTCGAGGTCTCGGGTGAAAATTCTAGGGTACAACGAGCCTGCCTGCGTTGCCGAAGCTCGCCTACCCCGCGCTATTAAACCAATCGGCTTCGCGGATGGTACGCATGGCGGCCTTGCGGTCGGCATCGCCAAGCCGGCGCAGGAATAACACTCCATCCAGGTGATCGGTTTCATGCTGAATGCAGCGGGCCAAAAGGCCGGAGGCCACCATTCCCACCGGCCTGCCTTCTGCATCGCGCCCAGAGACAAATACCCGGTTGTGCCGCGGCGTATCGGCGCGAATCCCAGGAATGGATAGGCAGCCTTCCGGGCCAGTCTGCATGTCCTCTCCCAAAGACGTCCACACGGGGTTAATCAGAGCCCCGCGCAACCCGGTCTGCGTATGCGAGCAGTCATAGACAAAGATGCGCTTGAGTATGCCCACTTGATTCGCCGCCAGCCCTACCCCACCGGCAGCGTCCATGGTCTCCAGCATGTTTTGCGCCAAAGTGCGAAGACCAGAGTCAAAGGTAGTAATCTCTTCTGCCCGCGTACTCAGTACGGGATCCCCGTAGAGCCTGATGTCTAATTCCGCCACTGAATCTTCCCTTTCTCATGTACTGCCTATTCGCCTAAGTTTATGCGCACTTCTAACCCACGTGAATGGGATCGACCATGATGCGTAGTGGCAATTCATCCTTCCGGGCGCTGCGCGCCGCATTAGCCTTGCGCAATGCGCGCCCAAGCTGCGATCGCGGCCCCAGCGGGGCGCGAACCACCAAGCGTTGCGGTGGGCCAAAGCGGTCCGCATCGTATTCCCCGGGAAGGCTGTCCCCTGGCGGGAGCGGAACCGGGCCTAAGACCTCGGCGTGCTCTGGCAGATCGACCAGCTTCTCGAAGGAATCCAGTGCCGCGTCCGCCCCATCAATGGCGGCAAAGTGCACGGCTGGTGGAAAGCGCACCTCGCGCCGGGCACGCAATTCTTCTGCAGCGGCTGCGACCATGTCCCAGCTCATGAAGTGGCGCACGACGGGAAGTTCCGGATCCGCGGCGATGATGACGCGCCCGCCCTTGAAATGCGGCCTGACCATGGTGGCCGCCTGCGCCCATTTGGCCAGGCAGTCCTCGGTGGCGCGCAAATCCTGCCGATTCAATAAGGTGCCTGCATCCAATAAGAGGGCCGCGCCATAGGCGCCGCCTTTCACCCGCGGCTCAGCGCCCGGGGTAGCAATCACTAATGCAGGGGCATTCTCAATTGAGCCCACAACCTTATTGCCGCCGGAGACCACAACGGGTGTATTGGGAAAGGCCCGCCCCAATTCCTCCGCGGTGCGTTCGGAGCCTAAAACGATGGCGCGCAGCCGCGGCGAACCGCACTCGGTACAGCGGTGATTGGTGGCAATGCGCCCACACCAGCGGCAGGTAGGCATGACCGCCTCCTCGCTTGAGCGCTCGGAGCTCGGAGGCAACCCCAATGGCCCGTTGCAGTGGCGGCACCGCGCAGGAGAATGGCACTTTCCACAAGCCAAAGTAGGCGCATACCCCTTGCGCGGGACCTGCACAAGCACCGGTTCACCGCGGTCGAGGGCCTGCTGCGCTGCCTGAAAGGCCGGCGCTTGCACAGAGGTCGTACCGCCCTCCAAATCCCGGGAAATGGACAGCCCGTAGGCACCAATGGCCAAAATATCGGGCCGGCGTGCCTCTATGGTTGAGCTACTCGGCACGAGGTCGTGTGCCCACCCAGAGTCCACCAATAATTGAGTTTCTGCCGTACGCGAATGGTTGGCCGCAATGAAGCTGCAATTTTCGAATGCAGAGCGGGTGGTAAGCACCTCCCGGGCGTGGACGTAGGGCTTGATATTGTCTACCAAGTTATCGTTGCCGTCATCAAAAATGACGGCTAGTTGCAGGTTGTCCACGGGAGTAAAAGCCGCCGAGCGCGTACCAATGACTATTCGCGCCTGGCCCACCAAGGCCGAAAGGTAGCGGCGATAGCGCGCTTGCGGTCCCATACTATTGGTGAGCACCGTGATTTGTTTCGGCCCCACGACAGCGCGCAGGGCGTTTTCCAAGGAGTCGATTACCTTTTGGTCTGGGACGACAATAAGGACACCTCCCCCGCCCAAGGCGACCTTGGCAGCTAAGGCCGCGAGTGCATCTTCCCATTCATCGCCGGGAGCGATTTGCCATGCGGCGCGGGCTAATTTCCCGCCCAAGATGGAATCAACAAATGTTTCACCATGCTGATAGGCAGACCACCCTGATAAATCGGGCTCGCTGGCTGCGCCGAGGTCTTCCCACGGGGTATCCAAATCCGCTTCTTCCGCCTTCGCATGCCGCGGTGGAATGGCAGAGCGAATGATATCGGAGCAGATTCCGCCATAGCGATCCGCAAGGGCTTCTACCAGCCGGGACAGCTGCGGTGGGTAGACCTGAAATGGCGAGATGACTCGCTCAATAAAACGCAGCTGCCCACCGAAGTCGGAATCATGCTTGCGCTCGACGATGATCGCATCCACCAAGCGCCCATTGAACCGAATGCGTACCTTCACCCCGGCTTGGGCACTATCGGATTCAGCCTCATCTACCAGGTAATCAAATCCCCGATCGAGGTGGGCAATCCCTAAAAGAGGCAACACCCGCGCGACCGGTTTCCGGGCGGCGGGTGTTTTCTTAGGCATAAGCCCACATTCTACAGACCTGCGGCAGCGCGCAATTCCTCCACGCGGTCCAACTGCTCCCAAGGCAGGTCAACGTCGGTGCGACCGAAGTGACCGTAGGCGGCGGTCTGGCCGTAAATAGGACGCAGCAGATCCAATTCGCGGATGATGGCGGCTGGGCGAAGGTCGAAGACCTTATTAACGGCAGCCTGGATGTGCTCATCGGTCAGGTTCTGCTTCGCGGTACCGAAGGTCTCGACGTATAGGCCGACCGGCTTGGCGCGACCGATGGCATAGGCCACCTGCACCTCTGCGCGGTCAGCCAGGCCTGCGGCGACGATATTCTTAGCCACCCAACGCATGGCGTAGGCCGCAGAGCGGTCCACCTTGCTGGGGTCCTTGCCGGAGAAAGCACCGCCGCCGTGGCGGGCCATGCCACCGTAGGTATCCACGATGATCTTGCGCCCGGTAAGGCCTGCATCACCCATCGGGCCACCCAAAATGAAGGAGCCGGAAGGGTTGACCAAGAGGTTGGTGTCCTCGGTGTAGTACTTATCAAGGCCTGCGTCCTTGATAACCCATTCCAACACCTCGCTGCGCAGGTGGGTTTCTAGCCACTGACTATCTACCTCAGGATCGTGCTGGGTAGAAATAACGACCGTATCCAGGTGAGACGGCTCATTGTTCTCGGTATATGCGAAGGTCACCTGGGTCTTGCCATCCGGGCGCAGGTGGTCCACAATACCCTCTTTGCGCACCTGGGTCAGGCGGCGGGACAGGCGGTGCGCCAAGGCGATGGGCAATGGCATGTACTCCGCGGTTTCATTCGAAGCATAACCAAACATCAGGCCCTGGTCGCCGGCGCCGGCGGTGTCATTTTCTTCGTCATAATCCGCGCCCTGATCGCGTGCCTCGGTGGAGGTATCCACGCCAGCACCGATTTCCTGCGACTGCTCGCCGATGGCGATATTAACGCCACAGGTATTGCCATCGAAGCCCACATCGGAAGAGGTAAAGCCGATGGACTTCAGGGTCTCGCGCACGAGAGCCGGGATTTCCACGTAGGCATTGGTGCGAACTTCGCCCACGACGTGTACTTGGCCGGTGGTGACCAGGGTTTCCACGGCGACGCGGGACTCCGGATCCTTATCTAAAAGCGCATCCAAGATGGCATCCGAGATGGCGTCACAAATCTTGTCTGGGTGCCCCTCAGTAACGGACTCGCTTGTAAAAAGACGAGCTTCCACTGCAGCGTTATCAGTCACAAAAACTTCCTTTGATTATTACGTATTCGATACCGAGGCATTCTGCCCCCTACCAATCATATGGCCACCCTAGACCAAGCGGTCTATAAACGCAATATTTAATTTCCCGGTTCAATCATTTCATTCACGACGCCGAGAATCTGCGCCGCGACGACCTGCTTAGATCCATGCTCTACGCGCTGCGGTTCCACATTCCGCCGCAGGATCCACCCCTCGCTACTTTCCTGGCCAAAGGTCACGCCGCGGCCGACCTCATTGGCCATCAGTACGTCACAACCCTTGCGCGCAAACTTTTCTTGGGCATACTCCAGTGCCGAAGAATCAGCATCTCCCGTCTCCGCCGCAAAGCCAACGATGACGCAGTTTTCCGGCACCTCGCCCTCTTCGCGCGCGGCCACGAGAGACTTCAAAATATCTGGATTTTCCGCCATCTCCAGCGCGGCAAGCGCATCATCCGCTTTGCCCTTTTTCATCTTGGACTCTGCCACATTGGCGGGCCGGTAGTCCGCGACCGCCGCGGCCATGATGACGATATCGGCATCGCGGGATTCCTCGCGCATCGCGCTTTCTAGGTCTTGTGCGGACACGATGTCCCGGATTGTAGCCCCGCTCGGTAACGGCAACTCCGCGATATTGCCCGCCACAATCGTGACATCTGCGCCCTTGTGCGCGGCCACCTCTGCCAGCGCAAACCCCTGCCTGCCGGAGGAACGGTTTCCTAAATAGCGCACCGGATCCAATTCCTCTTGGGTGCCACCGGCAGAAATGACCACCTTCAGCCCCGCCCAGCTGTGATCGATATGAAAACCCGCGAGCTCGGTGCGCGCGATGGCGGCAATCTGTTCTGGATCCGGCAGCCTGCCTGCGCCCGTATCCTTACCCGTAAGGCGCCCGTGCGCTGGTTCCATGACGGTAATTCCGCGGCGGCGCAGGAGCTTTACGTTGTGTTGCGTCGCTGGGTTATTCCACATCTCGGTGTGCATGGCGGGCGCCACGATGATGGGACACGTTGCCACCAGCACGGTCGCGGTCAACAAGTCATCTGCGCGTCCCGCAGCCAAACGGGCAATGAGGTCAGCCGTGGCAGGGGCGATGACCACAGCATCGGCCTCCTGCCCTACAGCTACGTGTTGAACGTCCTCTACCGCCTCAAAAACACTGGTTGAGACAGGGTTTCCGGATAATGCCTCAAAAGTGGCGGCACCTACGAAGTTCAATGCGCTTACTGTAGGAACGACGCGGACATTATCGCCATGTTCTTTGAAATTGCGCACCAAGTGGCAGGCCTTATACGCGGCGATGCCACCGGCAACGCCAAGCACGATATTGCGAGGAGATTTTGAAACAGTCACATCGCACAATCGTACCGTGCAGGCATGACAAGAGCCCCGCCCGGCCACCACGTTAGTTCCACAGAAGTGAAACCAAGTGGGCTTGGCCGGACGGGGCTGAAATGAGGCACAAGGTGCGCACGCGAAAGCGAGCGCTACTTACTTGCCTTCCTCGTGGTCCAACAGACCTGCGTCGATTTCGCGCAGCGCGATGGACAGTGGCTTCTCGCCGGGCTCTGGGTTAACCAGCGGGCCCACGAACTCAAAGACGCCTTCATCTTGCTCTTGGTAGTAGCTATTGATCTGGCGCGCACGCTTGGCAGCGAAAATTACCAAGGCGTACTTGGAAGAAACCTTGTCCAACAGCTCATCGATTGGCGGGTCCGTAATGCCAATCGGGTCATCAAATACCGGTTCCGACTTTGCGGATTCAGTGTTAGAAGGGGTGGTCACGTTAGTCACATGCACCTTTACATTGGTTGAAGATGGTCAAAAGAAGAATCTATCCTCGCAGGATATCACTAATGGCGGCCACTGCCTCATCTAGGTTTTCATTGACCACAACGTGATCAAACTCATCCTGTGCAGCTAGTTCCTCATATGCAGTGTGCAACCTACGATCGATGACGTCTTGTGGTTCGGTACCGCGACCGGTCAGGCGCTCTACCAACACCTCCCAGGAAGGAGGGGCCAAGAAGACCAAGTCCGCTTCCGGAAGGGCCTTCCGGACGCTACGCGCACCGGCCAGGTCAACCTCGACGAGAACCGGGCGCCCTGCTTCCAAAGCCTCTTCTACGGGACGGGCAGGTGTTCCAGAACGCTGCAATCCGCCGTGAATATCTGCCCATTCGAGCATCTCACCGGCATCAATGCGTTCTTGAAAAGCCTCAGGGGTGACGAAGAAATAATCCACGCCGTCTTTTTCCCCGGGGCGGGGCTGGCGCGTAGTCATAGACACGCTGAAATACAGCCCCTCGACGTCATGCCGTAGACGCGACACTACGGTGGATTTACCCACTGCGGAGGGACCCGCCAACACGACGAGGCGACCGCGAGCAGTTGCGTCAGCCATGGACGTGATTATTCGTCGTCGTAACCGAAGCGCTCAAGAAGAGCACGACGCTGGCGCTCACCCAGACCGCGCAGGCGGCGGGTCTGTGCAATCTCCAGATCTTCCATGATTTCCTTGGCCTTGACCTTGCCAACCTTAGGCAGAGCCTCGAGGATTGCAGAAACCTTGGTCTTGCCGATGATCTCATCGGTCTCAGCCTTTTCCAGCACGTCCTTCAGGTCGGTCTCGCCGCGCTTAAGCGCAGCCTTGAGCTCAGCGCGAGCCTTGCGGGCCTCAGCGGCCTTTGCGAGAGCTTCCTTACGCTGCTCATCAGTCAACTTTGGAAGGGCCACGAGTTTCCTCCGATTCATTAGATTGGTTCTATTACTTCTGGCACTGGGTACCAGATTCCGGTTGCCAAACGCGATGGAAATACCGCGGAAAGTTACCCTGAACCTTCGAGCACACCGACTTCTGATTATCCTAGCACCGCTAGTGACACGATGACGATAGGCGACCCAGATGGGCCACTCGTTTTAGCACGTCAACGCACATGCTTAGACCAAAATACCAGGTAAACGGCGCGGCCGTTAATCGACCCCGCCGCGTGTTCTAATCCCGGAATTGGTCTGCGGTATCGATCACGGCTTTGCGCAGGTCATCGACCTGAGGACCGCGTTGTAGGACGGCGCGCGAGACATTCGCAAAGCCCAGCTGCGGGCACTCAGACACAATGGCGTGCACCTGCGCGGGACCCGCCCCCTGGGCACCAACGCCGGGAAGCAGCACCGGGCCATTAAGCGAGTCCAATCGGGGCGGATTATCCACGGTCGCACCCACCACAACGCCCACGCTTCCAGCAACACCGGCCTCTTGCTCCGAGGCATTGAAGGCGGCGCACTCGTCGACGACCGCCTGGGCAATCGAGTCCGCAGTGCCTGCAGGCACTGCCTGAATGGCTCGCGCCTCCGGATTAGAGGTAGCCGCGAGGACGAATACACCGCGGTTGTTTTCTTGCGCCGTGGCAATAGCCGCGCCCAGCGCCCCAACGCCAAGGTAAGGCGAAAGTGTCACCGAGTCAGCGCGCAGGGGCGAGGTCTCCCCTAGCCAAGCATCGCCATAGCCTTCCATGGTGGAGCCGATATCGCCGCGCTTGGCATCCGCCACCGTCAGACATCCTGCCTCGCGCAAACCGGCCAGCGTTTCTTCCAAGACCGCAAAGCCTGCGGCGCCGAAGCGCTCGAAGAAAGCCACCTGTGGTTTTACCAAGGCTGCGGAATCCGCGAATGCCTCGACGCAGCGCATGCTGAAGGTGCGAAGGCCTTCTGGTGAATTATCCAGCCCCCATTGCTCTAAGAGGTACGGGTGCGGGTCGATGCCTACACACAGGCGCCCGCGTTCGCGGCCGGCGTCTACCAGGCGCTGGCCAAAGGATTTAGTTGCGTGGTCCATGCTCAAGCTCCTGAAGTGCGCGGACCTGCAAATCACCCTGGCGCAGCGCTTCGATGCCCTGCACCGCCGCCGTCACGCCTTGAACCACCGTGACCAGTGGCAGCCCCATGTGCACCGCTGCGGCGCGGATATCGTAGCCGTCGTGACGGGAACCGGCGGAGCCTGCTGGCGTATTGAGGATCCAATCCACCTCGCCGTTGAGGATCTTGTCCACGATGGACTCTTCGCCGTCCTTGGCCTCAGAGACCTTGACGGCGACCTCACACTCGATGCCATTGCGGCGCAGCATCTGCGCGGTACCCGCAGTAGCGATGATGTTGTAGCCCATCGTGGCCAAGCGCTGGATGGGGAAAATCAGCGTGCGCTTATCCCGGTTGGCGACGGAGACGAAGACCGTGCCTTCAATCGGCGGACGAGCAAACGCGGAGATTTCCGCCTTAGCAAAGGCCGCACCGAAGTTGGTGGCCAAGCCCATGACCTCACCGGTGGACTTCATCTCGGGCGACAGCAAGGAATCGAGCAGGCTGCCATCTGGGCGGCGGAAACGGTTGAAGGGCAAGACCGCTTCCTTGACCGCAATCGGGTGATCAAGTGGCAAGGAACCGCCATCGTAGGACGATGGAATAAGTCCTTCTTCTCGCAGTTCCGCGATGGTGGATCCCATCATGATGCGGGCGGCGGCCTTTGCTAGCGGCACGCCGGTCGCCTTTGAGACGAACGGAACGGTGCGCGAGGCGCGCGGGTTGGCCTCGATGACATAAAGGATGTCGTCCTTCAAGGCGAACTGGACATTCATCAGGCCCTTGACGCCGATTCCCTCGGCCAAACGGCGCGTGGACTCGCGCACATTCTCGATGTCCTCTGGGCCCAGCGTCATCGGCGGCAGAGCGCAGGAGGAGTCACCGGAGTGAACGCCAGCCTCCTCGATGTGCTCCATCACGCCGCCGAGGTAGACCTCGTTGCCATCGCACAGGGCATCGACGTCGATCTCAATGGCCGAGTCCAAAAAGCGGTCCACCAGGACTGGATGGTCTGGGGAAAGCTCGGTGGCGCGCTCGATATAGTTCTCCAGCGACCGCTCATCGTAAACAATTTCCATGCCGCTGCCGCCCAATACGTAGGAAGGACGAACCAGGACTGGATAACCGATGGAGGCTGCTACCTTCCGGGCCTCCTCGAAGGAGGTGGCGGTGCCGAATTGCGGTGCGGCAAGCCCACCGGCTTCCAGAACCTTGCCGAATTCGCCGCGGTCCTCGGCAGAGTCGATGGCAGCAGGGCTGGTGCCCACCACCGGCACGCCGGCGGCATCGAGGCGCTCTGCCAAGCCCAGCGGGGTCTGGCCGCCCAGCTGCACCAGCACGCCGGCGACCTCGCCGGAGGCTGCCTCTGCGTGGTAGACCTCCATGACATCTTCGAAGGTCAGCGGCTCGAAGTACAGGCGGTCAGCGGTGTCATAGTCCGTCGATACCGTCTCCGGGTTGCAGTTGACCATCACGGTCTCATAGCCCTTGCGAGAAAGCTCAAGGGCGGCGTGTACGCAGGAGTAGTCAAATTCGATGCCCTGGCCAATGCGGTTCGGGCCAGAGCCCAAGATGATGACCTTGCCCTTCGAGCCTTCCGGCGCTGGGTGCACCTCGGTTTCGGCATCGGGGTCCAGCTCATAGGAGCTGTAGTGGTACGGCGTTTGCGCCTCAAACTCGCCGGCACACGTATCGACGGTCTTGAAGACGGGGCGGATGCCCATGCGCCAGCGCAGGCTGCGCACGCCATCCTCGCCGTTGAACTCGGGGCGCAGGGCGGCAATTTGGGCATCGGAAAGCCCAAAGACCTTGGCCTCGCGCAGGAGTTGCTCGGTGAGCACGGGGGCATCGACAAGCTCCTGGCGGAATTTCACCAGGCCCTCGAGCTCCGCAATGAACCATGGATCCACGCCGGAGGCTTCGTGGACCTCATCCACCGAGGCGCCGAGGCGCAGGGCCAGCTCGATATCGTACATGCGGCCCTCAGTGGGGCGCTCGAGGTCCTTGAGCACCGCCTGCACGTCGGTGGCGCGCTCGCCCGCGAAATACTCATCGGGCTTGGTCCAGAAACCATTGGGCTTGTTTTCCAGCGACCGCATGACCTTATTCAGGCCAGAGATATAGTTGCGGCCGATGCCCATGGCTTCGCCCACAGATTTCATCGTGGTGGTCAAGGTGTCATCGGAGCCGGGGAACTTCTCAAAGGCAAAGCGGGGCGCCTTGACGATGACATAGTCCAAAGTCGGCTCGAAGGCCGCTTGGGTTTCGCCGGTGATGTCATTTTGCACCTCGTCCAAGGTGTAGCCGATGGCCAACTTCGCGGCCAGCTTGGCAATGGGGAAACCCGTTGCCTTGGAGGCCAGCGCCGAGGAGCGGGATACGCGCGGGTTCATCTCGATGACGATGATGCGGCCATCATCTGGGTTCAAGGCGAACTGGATATTGCAGCCGCCGGTATCGACGCCAACCTCGCGGATGATGTCGATGCCCAAATCGCGCATCTTCTGGTACTCGCGGTCCGTCAGCGTCAGCGCCGGAGCCACGGTAACGGAGTCACCGGTGTGCACGCCCAAGGCATCGACGTTTTCGATAGAGGCCACGACGACCACGTTGTCGTCGCCATCGCGCATGAGCTCGAGCTCGTATTCTTTCCAGCCGAGGATGGATTCCTCGATGAGCACATTAGCCTCGGGCGAGGCCGCAAGCCCGCCGCCGGCGATGCGTTCAAGGTCCTCGTTATTGAAGGCTAGGCCGGAACCCAGTCCACCCATGGTGAAGGACGGGCGCACCACGACGGGCAGGCCGAGCTTGTCGACGGTCTCGTGGACCTCGTCCATGTTGTGGCACACCGCCGAGCGAGCGGATTCTCCGCCTACAGAGGCCACGATGTCCTTAAACTTTTGGCGGTCCTCGCCGCGCTCGATGGCATCGATATCGGCGCCGATGAGCTCGATATCGTACTTATCCAAAATTCCCTGGCGGTCTAGCTGCACCGCAGCGTTGAGCGCGGTTTGCCCGCCCAAGGTGGCCAGGACGGCGTCGATGGGGTGGCCTTCCTCTGCCTCCTTGACCAGGATCTTTTCGATGTACTCCGGCTCGATGGGCTCGACGTAGGTGTGGTCGGCGAATTCCGGATCCGTCATGATGGTCGCGGGGTTCGAGTTCACCAGGGTCACGCGCAGGCCCTCGTCCTTGAGGACGCGGCAGGCCTGGGTTCCGGAGTAGTCGAACTCGCAAGCCTGGCCGATGACGATGGGCCCGGAGCCGATGACCAGGACGTGATTAATGTCAGTGCGCTTTGGCATAATATTTTCTTCCTTTTCCTGGGTGACTACTTATTCGGGGTGTGGTTGGCCATGAGCTCTAAGAATTGATCAAAGAGCGGGTTGGCATCGTGCGGGCCGGCGGCGGATTCCGGGTGGTACTGCACCGAGAAGGCCATGCCATTGCGCAGGGCGACACCCTCGACCGTGTCATCGTTCAAGCAGATGTGCGTGATGTGGGCCGGGCCGAAGTCCGAGGCGAATTCGGCATCTTCATCGGCCAGGTCGTAGTTATCTGGGGCTTGCAGCGCGAAGCCGTGGTTTTGGGAGGTGATATCGATTTTGCCGGTGAGCATGTTGCGTACTGGGACGTTGATGCCGCGGTGGCCGAATTTCATCTTGTAGGTGGATAGGCCAAGCGCGCGCCCGAGCAGCTGGTTGCCAAAGCAGATGCCGAAGAACGGGATTTTCGCCTCGAGTACCTTTTTGATGGTGGCAACAGTGTCATCTGCGGTGGCCGGGTCACCCGGGCCGTTGGAGACGAAGACGCCATCCGGGTTATAGGACTGAACTTCTGCAAAGGTGGTGGTAGACGGCACCACGATGGTCTCGATACCGCGCTGGGAAAGGTAACGCGGCGTTGCGGATTTCACGCCCATGTCAAAGGCGACGATGGTGTATTTCTTCTCTCCCTTGGCCTCTACAACGTAGGGCTTGTCGGTAGATACCTCGGCGGCAAGGTCCGCGCCCTCCATGGAGGACTGGCTCTTTACCTCCGCGAGGAGTTCCTCGACGGGCCGGGTGGCAGCCTCACCAGAGAAGAGGCCCGCGGAGATGGAACCGTAGTTGCGCAGGTGGCGCACCAAGGTGCGGGTATCGATGCCGCGGATGCCGATGACCCCTTGCGCCTGCATTTCTTCGCTCAAGCTGCGCTCTGCGCGCCAGCTGGATACGCGGCGGGACAGATCGCGGATAACCAGGCCTGCGACCCAAATATTATTGCCGTGGGACTCGTTATCCTCATCGTTCCAGCCGGTATTGCCAATGTGCGGGGCGGCGGAGACGACGATCTGGCGGTGGTAGGACGGGTCCGTCATCGTTTCTTGATACCCGGTCATCGCGGTGGTAAATACGGCCTCGCCGAGGGTGGTGCCGGTAGCGCCGAAGCCGTAGCCACGGAAGGTACGCCCATCCGCAAGGACGAGGATTGCTGGGGTTTTATCAGTCACGTCGTGGCCTTTCTGTGCCTTGATTGGGTGCTGTGTGCAAGGTTAGTCATGGGTAGCGGCGTTCAGATCGAACGTTACCGAGCCGCGCAAGATGGTGTGGGTAACCCGCGCACCAAATTCCTCGCCCGCATAGGGGTTGTTCTGGGACTTGGATGCGAGCTGCGCGGAATCGGATACCCAGTGGTGTTGTGGGTCAACGATGGTTAAGTTGGCTGGCTCCCCCACTTCCAAGGGGCGACCGTGGCCTGGCAGGCGCGTGATTTCGGCGGGGCGCTCGGACATGACGCGGGCGATAAAGCGCCAGTCCGCCAGGCCGGTTTCCACAAAGAGCTTGGCGATGACCGCCAGCGAGGATTCCAGCCCCAGCATGCCGGGGCGCGCGTTTTCGAATTCCACGCACTTGTCTTCGGAGCCATGCGGTGCGTGGTCGGTGGCGACGCAGTCAATGGTGCCATCAAGAAGCGCCTGGCGCAGCGCCTCTGTATCGCGCTGTTCGCGCAGCGGCGGGTTCACGCGGAAAAGGCCGTCATAGGTGCGCAGTTTGTCATCGGTCATCAGCAGGTGGTGCGGGGTGACCTCTGCGGTCAGCGGAATATCGTGTTCCTTTGCCCACTGCAACAGTTCCACTGTGCCCTGTGTGGAGGCGTGGCAGATGTGCACGCGGTTGCCGTAATCGCGGGCCAGCAGGGCGTCGCGGGCAACGATGGATTCCTCCGCCACGCGCGGCCAGCCGCGCAGGCCCAACCGGGCGGCGTTTTCGCCCTCATGGGCAGAAGACCCGCCGGTCATGCGGTCATCCTCGGCGTGCTGGGCCAGCAGCACGTCCATGCCCTTGGCGTATTCCAGCGCGCGGCGCATCAGCTGTGGGTTTTGCACGCACTTGCCGTCATCAGAGAACATGCGCACCTTGGCATCGCTGCGCGCCATCATGCCGAACTCCGTCAAGGACTTGCCTTCCAGGCCCTTGGTGATAGAGCCGACTGGGTGGACATCGCAAAGCCCCAGTGCCTGGGACTTTGCCCACACGGATTCGGCGACGATCGGCTGGTCCGTGACCGGCGTGGTATTGGCCATGGTAAAGACCGCGGTAAACCCGCCCTTGGCCGCGGCCTTGGAACCGGACTCGATGGTCTCGGTGTCCTCGCGGCCTGGCTCGCGCAGGTGCACGTGCATATCAACCAGGCCAGGCAGCAGCACGTTGCCGTCGCCCTCAATGGTTTCGGCAGCACCCTCTGCCTGCACCTCGGGCCCGATGGAATCAATAACCCCACCGCGAATAAGGACATTGGTGGGCTCGCCTTCCCCGTAGAGGCGAATATTTTTAATCAGTAGTGGGTTCTCGGCCGGGGCGGACAGCCGGCCGGTAGCTGGGTACGTAGTCATTTTCTCTCCCTTTTACGTGGCTATGGTCTGCCCGAATTAAATCCCGGCGTTATCGCCATTGGTCAGCAGCGTAAAAAGCACTGCCATGCGCATGTGGACACCGTTGTTGACCTGCTGCAATACCGTGGTTTTATCCATATCGGCCACGGCGTAATTGATCTCCATGCCGCGCAGCATGGGACCGGGGTGCATGACGATCGCATCCTTGTGCAGCGCCGCAGCGCGCTGTTGCGATAGCCCGAATAGCTGCGCGTACTCGCGGTGGGACGGGAAGAAGCCGCCGTCCATGCGCTCTTGCTGCACGCGCAGCATCATCACGACATCGGCATCTGCAAGCTCTGCATCAAAGTCATAGGACACGCGCACCGGCCACTTGTCCACGCCCCAAGGCATCAAGGTCGCAGGCCCCACGAGGGTGACCTCCGCGCCCAAGGTGTGCAAGAGATCCACGTTGGAACGCACGACGCGCGAGTGCAGGCAATCGCCCACAATCTTTACCTTCAGGCCCTCGAAGCCATGATCGCCGCGCAGGCCTAGGCGCTGGCGCATCGTAACGGCATCAAGCAGCGCTTGCGTCGGGTGCTGATGCGCACCGTCACCGGCATTGATGACGGCGGGGCCATGCCCATCTGGGTCCACCCACTGGGCCAGCTGTTGCGGCGCGCCGGAAGACGGGTGGCGCATGATGATGGCATCGGCGCCGATGGCCGCCAGCGTCAAGCCCGTATCCTTCAGGGATTCGCCCTTTTTCACAGAGGAGGTCGACGCCGAAAGGTTGATAACATCAGCGGACATCCACTTGCCGGCCGTTTCAAAAGACGAGCGCGTGCGCGTGGAGTTTTCATAAAAGAGCGTATAAATCGTGCGCCCGCGCAGCGTCGGCAGTTTTTTGACCTCGCGGCCATCGAGCGCCTCGCGGAAGCGATCGGCCTCATCCAAAAGGCCGATGATTTCTGCGCGGGATAGTTCCGCGCTATCAATGAGGTGTTTCATGAGTGCGTTCCCCTTATCTGCGCGGTATCGCCCGCGGAAGTAGAGCGGGTGAGAACAACGGCATCGCGGTCATCGATATCTTGGATATATACGGAGACATCTTCTTCCCGCGCCGTGGGCAGGTTCTTGCCCACATAATCGGCGCGGATGGGGACTTCGCGGTGCCCGCGGTCAACCAATACGGCTAACTGGATAATCGAAGGCCGGCCGACATCGCCCAGCGCATCGAGGGCGGCGCGGATAGTGCGGCCGGAATAAAGGACATCATCGACCAAGATGACCGTGGCATTATCGATGCCGCCGTCTGGGATGGAGGTCGGTTGCAGGGCGCGGTGCGGGAAATTGCGCAAATCGTCCCTGTACAACGTGATGTCGAGCGAGCCCCATGGAACGGGGACCCCGGAAAACTCGTGTATTTTCTGCGCGAGGCGCTCCGCTAAGGGCACTCCGCCTGAGGGGATGCCCAGCAAAATGACCCGCGGGGCCTCCGCGGAATCGAGCGCCGTTTTTTCAATAATCTGGTGCGCGATGCGTGCAACGGTACGCGAGACATCATCGGCGCTTAAAAGCTCCAACTCGTTCGCGTTCACGTCAGTTCCACTCATCGTGACCTCCTTCCCCGCCTCACGGTGCGGTCATTAAAGGATGCCTGTCAATGAACTTGTAGACGTCTATGCTGATAGACACGTATTACTCTAGCACCTTACCCACCCGTGGGTGAGGCTTAGCCGAAAGAGGTGCATCACGCAGTGAGTTTTTCCGCGCAGCACGTAGTCCCAGCCTCCCGCGAACGCGTCTGGCAGTGGCATACCCGGCCAGGGGCGCTAGCGCGCCTGAACCCACATTTCGCATTCATGAAGCCCGTGCAACAGGCCACCGATCTGGGCGATGGCACGTCCCTGCTTTCCCTGCCCGGCGGTTTGCAGTGGACGGCCCAGCACGATCTATCGCGCTACCAGGCCGGGTATAGCTTCAGCGATGTCTGCATCAACGCACCGATCCGCAAATTTGCCAAGTGGCGCCATACGCACCGTTTTGCCGATCACCCAGGCGGCACGCTGATTACAGACGAGGTCGATACCCGCATTCCCGCTGCGGCCCTCAACTCGCTATTCGCCTACCGCCAGCACCAGCTCACCCAGGATATTGCCTTTGAAAACCGACTGCGCGAAGGCCAACTTGGCCAAAAGCCGTTGACCATCGCCATCACCGGCTCTCACGGCAGCGTGGGCAGCGCCCTGACCGCACAGCTACAGACCCTGGGCCACACCGTGATCCAGCTCGTGCGCGGCACCGCGCAATCCGGCCAGCGCGAATGGCGCCCGCACCACCCGCGGCCCGATCTCCTCGAGGGCATCGACGTGCTCGTACACCTAGCCGGCGAGCCCATCTTTGGGCGCTTTAATGACAGCCACAAGGCCGATATCCGCGACTCCCGCGTGGGCCCCACCGAAAACCTGGCCCGCCTAATGGCCGCCACCGATTCCGTACAGGCCATGGTGTGCGCCTCTGCCATCGGCTTCTACGGTTCCGAGCGCGGCGATGAGCTGCTAACCGAGGACGCCGAGCGCGGCGAGGGCTTTCTTGCCGATGTCGTGGCAGACTGGGAGAAAGCCTGCGACCCCACCCGCGAGGCCGGAAAGCGCGTGGTCAGTATCCGCACCGGCATCGTGATGTCCGGCAATTCCGGCCTGCTACCGCTCTTGCGCGCACTGTTTTCCACTGGACTTGGCGGCGCCTTTGGCAACGGCAACTTTTGGTACAGCTGGGTGGCACTAGACGATCTCACCGATGCCTATATCCGCGCCATCGTGGATGAGAAGCTTGCGCGGCCGGTCAATGGGGCATCGCCAAGCCCAGTGCTCAACAAAGACTTCGTTTCCGCCTTAGGAGCCGAACTGCACCGGCCCACCATACTGCCAATCCCCCAATTCGGCCCCGCCCTGCTCCTGGGCAAGCAAGGCGCGCAAGAACTCGCCTTGGCCGACCAGCGCGTGAAACCACAGGTGCTGGAGGATCTAGGCCATACCTTCCGCTACCCCACCATCGACGCAGCCTTGGCGCACGAACTCGGCGGCGAAAGCCTGCTCTAAGTCCAGGCCATTGCAATACTCCTGGCGGCCGAAACGCCCCTACGCAGGCAAGAGCTCCGATGCCTCCCCAACCACGCTGACTAGGAGCATGTCGCGGGCACGCGACGCCGCAACGTAGAGCAGTGCGCGCTCGCGCTGCAACGCTTCGTCGGCCTCGGCGGGTGCCAGGCCCTTGAACAGGTATCGCTGCGGAAGGGCCTCGGCGTTGACGTCAAGCAGGATGACGTGGGTAAATTCTAGCCCCTTAGCGTTGTGCATCGTCATCACGGCCACCGGGCGCTCCTGCGAGGTACGGCGGCCGGCGCTAACGGCAGCCTCAAGCTCGCCCAACTGGCGGGCAATCTCCTTACCGCGCTGGTTGGTGCGGGTGAGCACGCCGATGGAAACGTCCTCCTCCCCCTGCGTCCATTCCTTAATGTGGGCGGCAAGCACCGCGGCCTCCTCCGCCTTAGGGGAGGACTGCACCACTATGGGCGCAGGGCCCTGGCGCACCGAGTGATACCCGGTGAGTTCATCCACGTCCTCTTCGGAGTCCACCCACTCTGTGCCCTCCAGAATCGGGGTGGCATAGCCCAGAGGGCAAAGAGCAGTCCAAACGAGTCTCAGCGACAGCCGGCAGACTCATGAAAGGAGCCCGAGTTTCCGGCTGGAAGCAAGCCATCAACCAGATGGTCGTGGCCTTTCCCGACCGCTTCGACAATTACCTATAAAACTGACCCCACACTCAAATAACTTGGCACGCTTGGGGTTGCCCGCAAATCGTGGACACGTAGTGGAGCTACCTAGTGGTTAGGCAGCTATTTCTTTTCTGCTGGTGGTTGAACCGGACTGGTCCTCGAAATCGACGGGGCTGACCATCCCGAGGGCTTCAGTGCCGGCGCCGACGGTTGTAGACGACTTCAATCCAGTAGGCAACGGCCTTGCGTGCGGCATCACGGGTTGCCCAGCGCTTACGGTCGTAGAACTTAAGTTTTCAGCGTCGACCAGAACGACTCGGCCATCGCATTATCGAAACACACCCCAGTACGCCCCACGGATTGAGCAACGCCCAGGCTGCGGCACACCTCCCAGAGCTTCTCGCTGGTAAATTGTGTTCCCCGGTCAGCGTGAAACACCAGCCCGTCAGCAACGTCACCACGCAGCGTGTGCGCCATCCGCAGTGCTCGTTCGACCAGGCGTGTGTCTTGAACGCTATCCATAGCCCAGCCCAGCACCCTGCGGGAATGACCATCGCGGACCACGCACAAATACAACCAGCCTTCACCGGTGCGCAGATAAGTAATATCTGACATCCACACTCGGTTAAGCTCACCGGTATCAAACATGCGCCGGACCAAGTCAGGAAGCGTGGACTTACGCTTAGATTGAATCGTTGTCACCGGCACAAAAGCACGCGGTGACATCCCTTCAATTCCCATCAGACGCATCCGCTTGGCCACAGTCTTGCGATTCACACTGATCTGGTAGCGCTCACCTAGCGCTGCGGTGATCCGCGGAGCACCATAGACCTCATCGGAGTTTTTTCCAAATCTGGTGAATCTTGCGGTCAACATCATTGTAAAATGCTGCACGATTATCTTCGCCGGATAGTCGTTTCTGCTGTGTATGGGCCCATGTGTAGTATCCAGATCGAGACACTTTTAATAGCCGTGCCATGCGTTTGATGCTGTAGTTCGCCTTCTCTCGCTGCATCAATTCGAACTTTTCTGCTCGCGTTGCCTTAAAGCGAAGAAGGCTGTCGCTTTTGACAAAAACTCGTTATCCATCTTGGCCTCAGCCAGCTCACGGCGCAGACGAGCATTCTCAGCACGAAGATCAGCCTCACTCATCCCATCTGATGCTCCTCGGCGTTCACGCTCAAGTTTGACCCACCGGCCTAAAAGGCCTGGTGCGACGCCAATCTCCTTAGCCACATGAGCGATCGGGCGCTGCGACTCGATTACCAGGCTCAAAGCTTCACGCCGGTACTCCGGTGTGTACTTCTTGCGCTGTTGACTCACAATGAACATCCTCTCCTACGGACACAAAATCCGCACAAATAGGGTGTCCACTAAACGAGGGTAACCTCACGCTCAAGCTAAATACATATTCGATCCATCCGCGATCGGGCCTGACCCCGGTGTGTTTACTTTCCGAGGTCAAGCCCTACCCTCCCTCAATCCTGATAGCGCCTATCAACCAAATAAACGTACTAATCCCCCTTCCTCGCTAGCAAACCACCTTCACAAGTCGAGTAGCAAGACTGGCCCAAGGCTGACTCTAGATCGTTAGAATAGATAATTGAATGGGTTCAACACGGCACCGCATAGAAACAAAATCTATTGGAAGTGTTTCACCCATCGCGCCCCGCCCGCTAGAGTTGAATGAAGCTGACACATGCAAGCAGTTTCACTACCTCGGGAAAAATTATGATTCAGAGCCCAGACCGTTCTGTACCGGAGAGCACACGCCATGAGAACCCCGGTATCTCCTTCGGACTGCACCTCTCCAACCATCAAGCAAAGTATTTCGCGCACGAGCTCGAGCGGAGTTATGCCAGTGACCATGTCGGCAAGCTTGCAGGGCTGCTTTTCGACGCCCAGGTGGAACCCAAGCCTCACCAGATTGAGGCGGCATTATTCGCGCTGAAGGGGAACGCGACAAGAGGCGTCGTGTTGGCTGATGAAGTCGGCCTCGGTAAGACGATCGAGGCAGGCATTGTTATTACGCAGTATTGGGCAGAGCGTAAACGCCGCATCCTGATCATTGCTCCTGCTAGCCTCCGGCAGCAGTGGAAGCAGGAGCTGTACGAGAAGTTCTTGATCCCGTCCGAGCTGCTTGACTCAAAATCGAAGGCAACGCTCCTGGCTAACAAGCCGCCTGGTCAGGTTTTGATCGCTTCCTACGAGTTTGTCCAGCAGAACAAGGCGGATCTGATGTGTCCGTGGGATTTAGTCGTTGCCGACGAAGCCCACCGGCTACGTAACTTCTATAAGGGCAAAAAACACGCCAAAGTAGCACATTCGGTCGGTGAGGTTTTTGATGGCGCAAACAAGGTAGTGCTGCTCACAGCAACCCCACTACAGAACCGCCTTGAAGAGATCTACGGTCTCGTCTCTATTTTCGACCCAGAGTACTTCCGGTCTATTGACGTTTTCCGAGAGCGGTATGTGAAAACCGGAAGCACCGAATTTAGTCCCGATGACTTGGCGGAGCGCGTCGGCCAGTTGACTATGCGTACCTTGCGGCGTGATGCAAACAAGTACATCCGGTTCACCAAGCGTGACCCCTTGACCGTGAAGTTCCAGCCTTCACAGGCGGAACTGGATCTTTATGATCTGGTCAATGCCTACCTCCAACGCGATACCTTGTACGCGTTCAATGACTCGCAGCGAGCGCTTTCTTCGCAGGTGATGCGCAAGCGGTTGGGTTCTTCAACATACGCCGTCGGAATCACGTTGCGTAGAACTGCGAATCGGCTGGCGGAGGAACTGGCAGCAGGCCAGCCGCACAGTGATCGTATGCCACTGTTCGACTTCGATAACGACATGCTTGATGAGGAACAGGCAGCGTATGAGGCGTTTGGTGACTTCGTGGAGAAGCACGAGGACTGGTCGGACCCGGAAGTCCGCAAAAAAGTGCAGAGCGAGATTGATGAGCTCAGAGAGTACGCGACGCTCGCCGAATCGATCCACCAGAATCAGAAGTCACTAAAATTGGAGGAGGCCATTGAACGTGGCTTCGCGAGACTGCGTGAGGTCGGTGCCCCTGAAAAGGCCATCATCTTCACCGAGTACAGCGACACCCAAAATTTCATCGCGGAAACCTTGCGCCAAGCGGGCTACGCCGAAGGGCTGGTACTGTTCAATGGCCAAAACGATTCGCCTGAGGCGACTGCGATTTATCAAGAGTGGCTCACAAAGAATGATGGTAGCGATGTCATTACCGGCAACCCGGCGGCGGATCGTCGAAAAGCTCTTGTTGATTACTTCCGTGACTCCGGCTCGATCATGATCGCGACCGAAGCGGCATCAGAGGGCATCAACCTGCAGTTTTGCTCAATGCTGATCAACTACGACCTGCCGTGGAACCCACAGCGGGTGGAACAGCGTATCGGCCGCATTCACCGTTTTGGCCAGAAGCACGACGTTGTCATCGTCAATTTCTTCAATGAGGGCAACACGGCTGAGGCGCGCATCTTGGAGCTGCTGGAGAACAAATTCCACCTCTTCGACAGCGTCTTTGGAGCCAGTGACGAAGTGCTGGGCCGCATTGAGAGTGGCTTCGATTTCGCCGAGGAGATTGCGAAGATCTACGACAGCTACCGCACTGCTGACGAGATCAATCAAGCGTTCCAGGAACTAGAGAAGAAATACGCCGCCACTGTAAGCAAGGACATGGCTGAGGCGAAGGCGAAGGTTTTCGACAACCTTGATCCGTCAGTGCGTGACCGCTTGAAGTCCTACG
This sequence comes from Corynebacterium sp. KPL4015, assembly GCF_040225725.1. Lineage (NCBI taxonomy): Bacteria > Bacillati > Actinomycetota > Actinomycetes > Mycobacteriales > Corynebacteriaceae > Corynebacterium > Corynebacterium sp. KPL4015. The sequence continues at coordinate 71,619 of NZ_JBEHGF010000009.1, forward strand.
ACGAGCAGTCTGGTGAGGTACTGAACAAGTTTGAGCGGCTGCTCCTCCTCCTGACCATTCACGGCTTACAAGGCAAGGCCACGTTTGAAGGCGACGGCCGCAACTTCGTGCTGAACACGCCACCAGCTGCCGGTATTGCGACTGGCCGTTACCACTTCAAATCCTCGCCAAGCAGCAATTCCAAGCAGTACCGCTATCACAGTGATCTTGCGAAGTTCGTCATCGAAGACGCTCTGACAGCGGACACGTCGTGCCAGACGCTCGTGTTCGACATCAGCAAGTCCGATCGTGTGAGCTCCCGGATGAAAGAGCTGGCTGGAGAATCTGGTTCCCTGACTGTCCAAGGGCTGACGTTCAAGATGAAGGCCAACGACAGCGATATTTCCGAGAGTTACTTGCTCGCTGCCGGCATCACCGATTCCGGCGAGGTACTGAACCAAGAAGATGCAGCAGAGATGATGGATCTGCGCGTCGTCGACACGCTAGATATAGCCGAGCCACTCAACACAGATCTCTTTGCGGCAACAATTGACCAACAGCGGGAGTTTCTGGAGAAGGAAGTCCAACACCGCAACTCGAGCTACTACAACCAGCAAGAAGAACTGCTTGAAAGTCAGATTCTTGACCTCGACACAGAGCGCAGGAAAGCGGTCCGTGAGCTTGAGAAGAAGCGAAAAGACTTGCGTAAAAAAGCTACTCAAGCTGACGACCCGATGGAGCAGCTGAGGTTCAAGAAGAAGGCCCGAAAACTTGACGACGAAATCGATTCGGTCGAGGACCAATACCGAAAAGAAAAGCGAAACCTCCGTGATAATGTCGACGAGTTGCTTATTCTGATTAGGCAGTCGCTTCAAGGCAAGAGGTCTGAAAAAGAGCTGTTCACTATCCGGTGGCAGATCAAGGCGTAAATGAAGGTAGTCAAAAGGAAGAATGATGAGCGAAGAGCGAGACATGACCAACGAAGTTCCTGGCAGCAGCCCCGATTTCCGTACCGAGCTGGCCGAGCAGCTCGCCGATCTGGTGCCGGAAGCGATTGCTGACGGCAAGATTGACGTAGAGAAACTCAAGGAGCTTCTCGAGAGCGACGCCTCAGACACCAGTGAACGATTCGGCCTGTTCTGGCCCGGCAAGAAGCGTGCTATGCGCGCAGCGCAGACTCCGACGACAGCGACGCTCCGCCCAGATAAGGAAAACTCCAAAGACTGGGACACGACAAAGAACGTCTTCATTGAGGGCGATAACCTCGAAGTGCTGAAGATTCTGCAGAAGCACTACCACGGCAAGATCAAGATGATTTACATCGATCCGCCGTACAACACAGGCAAAGACTTCGTGTACCCCGATAATTACAAAGAAGGCCTCGAGACCTACCTCGAGTGGTCCAAGCAGGTCAACGGAGACGGTAAGAAGCTCTCGTCCAACTCGGAGTCCGAGGGCCGGTACCACTCCAACTGGCTCAACATGATGTACCCGCGGTTGAAGCTTGCAAGGAACCTTTTGACCGACGATGGCGTGATCTTCATTTCGATTGATGACCACGAAGTCGCACAACTTCGAAAACTCCTTGACGAGATTTTTGCCGAATCCAATTTTATTGAAAGCTACATATGGGAAAGCAATTTCCGGCCAGACAATTCTTCTCGAATAGAGCGTGAAAATGCACAACACGTCCTTTGCTACGCACGCAATAAGGGGAATCTTGAAGCTTTAGTAGGAACTGAGAAAGCAACTGAGGGTCTACCATCGTTAACAAAAAATTCGATGAAACTCGCCACGCTTTCTTTAGAACCAGAATGGGTGGATTTGCTCATACCCGATGGTCACTATGTGGCAGGAGAAAAAGCTGGGGGCTATGTATTAGAAGATGATCTTTCTGTACGAAACGGCATCGCACAAAACGCCTTCCGGATTACAGGAAGAGTCATTTGGTCACAGGCCTTTCTTGAAGAGCAGGTCAAGAATGGAACGAAAATCGTTATTAAGAGCGACGGGTTTGTGCCGTACTCTAAAAAGACTAATACCTCTAGGCTTGCTCCCAACACCTTGATACCAAGGGAAATCGCTGGAGATGTTCTTGCCGGTAATGCCGAAATTAAGAAGCTCTTTGGTAAACAAGTTTTCAATCACCCAAAGCCCACTAACCTGCTTAAGTATTTAATCAGATCGGTAATGATTGATGACTCAGACGGCATCGTCCTCGACTTCTTCGCGGGCTCCGGTTCAACTGCCCACGCAACGATGTCATTAAACTTAGACGATTCTGGAAGTCGCAGCTGCATTTCAGTACAGCTTCCTGAACCAGTGCCCGAAGGCAAGGTCGCTGACAGTATGGGATTTAAGACTATTTCGGAGGTATCCCGTGAACGTCTAGACCGCGCAGGATTGGCAATTGCCAAATCGCTTGCCGGAGACGCGAGCTACAGAGAAACCCCTTTAGACACCGGCTTCCGCTCCTACAAGCTCGCCGACACCAACTTCACCAAGTGGCGTTCCGACTCTGACGCCGACGCGACTGCGCTCGAACAACACCTGCTGGATCTCCGTGAAAGCGCCGACGACAACGCCACCCCTGATGATCTTCTCACCGAGATTCTGGTCAAGCAGGGCCACTCGTTGGTTGAGCAGATTCGTGACCGCGATATCGACGGTCTGTCGTATAAAGCGGTGGTTCGAGTCGATGACGAAGACGGCGAAGAAAACACCCTGGTGCTCGCGTACCTTGATGAACACACCAAGCCAACCCTGAAACAGCTCCGTGAAGCTATGGAGGCCAAGCCAGCTCAGTTCATCATGCTCGAGGATGCATTCCAAGGCGATGATCAGCTGAAAACCAACCTGGCGCAAATCTGCAAGACCAACGGCATCGAGCTCTGGACGGCGTAAAGGATCGACATGAAATTCAAGTTTGATGCTAAGCAGGAGTACCAGGTTCAGGCGATTGGTTCAGTAACCGATTTGTTCGAAGGTCAGCCTAATGACGTCGGGGACTTTCTGACTACGTTTCAGGCCGAACGTGTTCTGCCAGAGACCAGCAACCAGGCGCTTGACATAGATCTGAGTGAAGAGGTTGGGGCTGTCGGCAACAACTTCATGTTGGATGAAGCAACTGTGCTCGAGAACCTCAAGGTGGTGCAGAACGAGCAGGGGCTTGAACCTGCAAGGGAGCTTGTCGACGGCCTTCAGTTCGACATCGAGATGGAGACCGGCACCGGCAAAACCTATGTGTACCTGCGCACGATTTTTGAGCTGGCAGAAAAGTACAACTTCACCAAGTTCGTCATTCTCGTTCCCAGCGTTGCGATCCGCGAAGGCGTGAAAACAAGCATCGAGCTCATGCACGATCACTTCCGCCAGCTATACCCTGCGTCCCCGTTTGATTATATGGTCTACAGCGGTAAAAACGCTGAGGAAGTGCAATCCTTTGCGACGTCGACAAGCATTCAGATCATGATCATGACGATCGGCTCCGTACGCGGCCGTGGAAACAACTTGATCATGAACCAAACCCGCGACAAGCTCAACGGGTTGCGGCCGATCGATTTCCTGCGTGCGACACGGCCGATTCTGATTATGGATGAGCCGCAGAACATGGAGTCTGAACTATCCAAAACGGCGCTGGCAGGCATGGATCCGGCGTTCATTCTTCGCTACAGTGCGACGCACCGCGAAACGCGAAACCTTACCTACCGTTTGGACCCGGTTGATGCTCATGAGCTGGGACTAGTCAAACAAATCGTTGTGGCGGAAGCCACGGAGCATGGTGGCGACGCCAAGCCGTACATCAAACTTCTTTCCGTCGATAGCAATCCGTGGCAGGCGAACCTCGAGTTGGTGTGCCGTAAGAAAGACGGATCGCTAGCCCGCCAGGTGAAGAAGGTGAAGCAGAATCAAGACCTCGAGAAGGTTACCGGCAACCCCGCCTACGACAACAACTGGCGAATCAATGAAATCAACCTCGATGGCCCAGAGTTTATCGAGCTAACTAACCACGGCATTCTCCAAGTCGGCGAATCAATCGGCGGTAATGACGAGACCGTGTACCGCGAAATGATCCGCGAAACCATCCGCGAGCATTTCCGCAAGGAATCGCTGATGCGCCCCCTCGGCATAAAGGTGCTGAGCCTCTTCTTCGTGGATAAAGTGGCCAGCTACCTAGGAGACGGTGCCGACAACACCACTGCCGACGGCAAGTTCGCCCAGTGGTTCGACGAGCTCTTCATGGAGGAACGAGACCGATTCCCGAAGTACAAAGACCTGCTCCCACAGGACCCAATTGAACTGCGGCGCGCGTACTTCTCGCAGATCAAGAAAGGCGTCTACGGCGACACCTCAGGTGAAACCCTCAAGGACGACGACTCCTACGACCTCATCATGAAAGACAAAGCCCGTCTGCTGAGCGAAGACGAACCCGTGCGGTTCATCTTCTCCCACTCTGCGCTGCGCGAAGGCTGGGACAACCCAAACGTTTTCCAAATCTGCACCTTGCGTGAAATGGGGTCCGAGACCGAACGCCGCCAAACAATCGGACGTGGACTGCGACTTCCTGTGAACCAAAACGGCGAGCGTGTAGCGGACCGTTCCGTAGCCCAACTCACCGTCGTCGCTAATGAGTCCTACCAAGAGTTCGCCACCAATCTTCAAAAGGAATACAAGAAGGCCGGTGTGGCGATTGGGTACATTCGCAAAGGTGACTTTGCCAAGCTGCCGAAACCCCACACGGAAAAGCAAGAAAATTTAGGGTTCACTACATCCGCCGAGATCTGGGACCACCTGAAACAGCGTGGCTTCCTGAACAAAGACGGTTACGTCACCGCATCCTTCACCCCGGATGCCGATGACTTCTCCCTAGGCATGGCAGCAGAGTACAGCCCCGTGGAAGAGGCGGTCATCGAGGTACTGCGCCGGGCGAATATTGAGCATTACGTAAAGCCGAAGCGTGCTCGAACGACGCGCAAACTGAACAAGCAGCTGTACTTTCAGTCGCGCGAATTCGAAGAATTCTGGGAGAAGATCAGCCAACGCACGACCTATAGCGTCTCAGTTGATCGCGATGTACTGATCAAGAACGCCGTACAGAAGATCAAGAAGGTCGAAGAGATTGCGCCCCTTCGAATCGAAGTGAAGAAAGCCCGGTTGACTGTTGCTCGCGGCGGCACCAAAGGCTCAGAAACAAGCAGCCGTACAGCCGAACTGCGAGGCGGGTACAAGCTGCCGGATATCGTCTCTGAACTCCAAGAAGCAACGTCACTCACCCGCAGGACGATCATCGACATCCTCATCCAGAGTGACCGCCTCGACGAATACATCTCCAACCCGAACGACTACATCAAGATGGTCAAAGGCATCATCGAAGCCGAACTCGCCGCAATCGTCACCGAAGGCGTCCAATACGAAAAGATCGGCGGCAGCGTGTACTCGCTCACCGAACTACAGCAAGACGGCATCGAAGAAAAGCAATACTTCCTGGATAACCTCTACAAAGTCAAGAACCGAAAGAAAACCGACTATGACTTCGTTGTCTACGACTCCGAAGCCGAGCGCCGATTCGCCGAACTCCTCGACGACCGCGAGGACATCAAACTGTTCCTGAAGCTACCGCCGAAGTTCAAGATTGATACCCCGGTCGGACCATACAACCCCGACTGGGCAATCGTGAAACAGGTAGACGGAGAAGACAGGTTGTACATGATCCGCGAAACAAAGAGCACGATGGTCGAGCATCTCCTGCGCACAACCGAGCAGGCCAAGATCGATGCCGCCCACGAGCACTTCAAAACGATTGGGATTGACTACGCGAAGGCGGTCCCGGGGAATTGGAATATTTAGGATGATGAAAGCTCGATGATTATTGGTAAGTGCAACCTGTAAAGATACAACTCAAATAACGCAAGGTGATGTGATGAGCGCTGACATGGCAGAAGCAACCCCTAAATCCCTCTGGTTGTCTCACCTGACAATTCGTAATTTCAGGTCCTGCAAGAAAACTGAAGTGAAGTTTCAACCGGGAGTCACTCTACTTGCAGGTGAAAACAATGCAGGAAAATCCAACATTGTTGATGCAATCCGACTGGGACTCGATCCCCTCAGTGGTCGAGCAACCCGCTATTTTGAAGCCGACGATTTAACCGAGGATGCTGCTGGCCCCATCGACATAGCTCTAGAGTTCAAGGATCCAACAGATTTCCAGAAGGCATTATTCATCAACGGTTTGGATCTAAAGACCGAGACTATTCAATACCAGACGTCGTATTTGCCACCTACGCAACAGATACCACGGGGTAAGCGGGTTCGCACCGCAGGAGAACCTCGTGGTGCGGACTCCGATTTCGAAGCACGTGCAAAGATCAACTGTGTATACGTGGAGCCCCTTCGCGATGCCAAATACCAACTTGCGTCCGGGAACGGTAGGAGACTAGGAACAATCCTTAACGCACTGCTAAGCGAAGAAGAAAAGCGTGATTTTGAGCAGAACGCGAAAGACGCGTTCGACAAACTGTCCTCCGAAGGCCCTATCTCTACGGTCAGTGGCACAATCCAGTCGCATCTGGCTGCCCTCACAGACCCTATTCGAAGCCAGACGGTCGAAGTAGATTTTGAGACCCCAAAACTCGAAAAACTAGCTCGCGCCCTCCGGATGAAGATGGCCGAAAAAGGTATCGATCCCCGTGACTTAGATTCTTCTGGTCTCGGCTACGCAAACTTGCTCTTCCTCTCAACAGTGTTACTTGAGCTATCGGTAGTACGAGAATCAGAGCTGACCATTCTTCTCATAGAAGAGCCCGAAGCTCACTTACACCCGCAACTACAAGGCGTCCTTTTGGACTTCTTACAAAGCGCTGCAAAAGGAGAATTCGATGTCACCACTGGTGTGAGTATTAGAGGCCGCCTACAGGTTATCGCCACTACGCACTCTCCATCGATCGCCAGTGCAGTGGGAGTGAACGACATTGTGATCATTAAGTCCGACAATGAGTCGGGTACCCACGCCCTTGATCTTCAATCCGTAGACTTCGGGAATGGGAAAAAGCGAGATCATAGCATTAGAAAAATTAATCAATATCTAGATGCGACGAGATCTGAACTGCTGTTTGCACGAAGGGTAATCCTTGTGGAGGGTATTTCAGAAGCAGTTTTACTACCCGCGATCGCTGAACGCTTTCTTGACAACGAGTCAGAACGACTCCGCAAATTCAAAGCTTGTACCACCATCATCGTGGGCTCAGTTGACTTTGAGCCTTACATAAAGTTGCTAACCCACTCTTCTCCGAACCAACAAAGCATTGTTGAAAAACTCGTCCTTCTCACTGATCAGGACCCCAACATGTGCGGAGCAGCTAACAGTACAGCCCGTGGTCCAGCATTTGAAGACAACGATCGTTTCTGTCGAGTAGTGTCCCCCTACACTCTCGAAGTGTCTCTACTAGGAGATGAAAATGAGAATATTGATCTCTTGAAAGAGGCTTACCTGCAACAACACTCACGGTCCGGGGATAAGTGGGACAAGATTAATGACAGTGAGAACCCTCAGCGGACGATGTACAGGATGATGGGGCAGAACCAGAGTGCTGATGAATTTCTGAATATTCAAAAAGGACAGTTCGCGCATGATTTAGCGATTCTTTTACGTGAGTGGAAACCCGATGGCTCATTCAAGAATGAATTCGAGTGCCCAGAACAGCTAGCTCAGCTAATCAATTTTATTACGTGTGATTGATCGTGAATACATTCAAACCTACGCCTGAACAGCAAGACTTGATTGAGCACTCCGGAAGCAATCTTTTCGTAACTGCAGTTCCTGGAGCTGGGAAAACCAGGACGATGGCTCAGCGATTTGCTCGGCTAACGCGCAAGATGTTCTGTGACGATCGACGCGGAGTAGCTGTCCTTTCATTCACAAATACTGCCGCGACGGAGATAGAAGAAAAAGCCCGAGACGTCGGAGGGGACCTGACACCTCCAAACTTTATCGGAACTATCGATAGTTTTTTGCGCCGATTTCTCGTAGTTCCGTATATCAAATCGCGGTTGGACGCAGTTCCAGACATTCGCGATGAGTGGGGCGATTTCGGGGACCTAGCAAAGTTTCGGATCCCAAACGGCGTTTTTCGAAACAGCATCAAAGATGCTTCGCTCGCAGAAATTAAACGCACCACCTATAAACCAAGTTTTGACCTAGTACAGAAATGTGGTGGCTACCTATCGCCTAATGGTGAAAAACTATTCACAGAGTCAGTCAAAGAGAAAATCAAAGCACTAAATCGATTGGGATGCTTCGATGCAGATTCAGCCCGTGAAGTGGCTTCGCAACTACTAAGTAATGACTCCCCTCTTATTGATATCCTCGCGTCTCGCTTCCGTGAGGTAATCCTGGACGAAGTACAAGATTGTAATCAAACAGACTTGCTTTTACTCGATGGCCTGTATAGAAGAGGGGTGGGATTGACATTAATCGGTGACCTCGATCAGGACATCTATGGCTTCAGGGGTTCGAATGCAGAGAACGTCCGAAACTTTTGCAACGAGCGAGCTTTTGAGCCGATTGCCATCACACGCAATTTTCGTAGTACTCCCGAAATTTGTAAATTTGTGTCCGCTTTACGGCGGGATAAGGAAATCAAAGATGATCCGGCGCGAGAATCTTCAGGGGTGCCATTGAAGATTTTTTACTACTCGAAATTGGACAACGTTTCAGATTTACGTGACTTTCTTGATTCATCTTCAAACACCGGCGAGCAGTCAACTATTCTCGCCTCGACCCATGCTGTACTTGCTGAAGCGAGCCAAGGGGAGAATAGGAAATCGACAAAGACGATCACAAAATCAAAACGAATGATTACCGGGATCACCCTGCTGCTTGACTCCTACAGTGCACCAAGCCAGAAAAAGAAGGCTATCAATCTTATTGAAAGGGGGATCGTAGAAAACTGCAAATTTGAAAATGGAGACGAGATTCAGGATCGTCAGATGCTCGAGGACTATCTGGAGTCTAAGGGCGGCTCGCTAAACCTGGTCGCACTGGATATCGCTTTTGCAGTAAAACCTCTTTTGAAAGCTGAAGCTCCCCGAGCCACAGTAAAAGATCAGATCACAAAGAAGCTGGGAAAATGGGGAATATCCCTAAAGAAGCGGGTCCAAATCGTCTCGAAATCGAATGATTGGGAAAGGTCATTCTCTCAAACGCGCAGTTCCCCTAAAACAAATACAGAGACTATCCACGGATCTAAGGGCATGCAATACAATCGCGTAATTTTGGTCCTAGACACAAAGGGAGTAAACCAAAAGCGTCCGACCTTTGCAGAAAACTTGCTCACCCCATCAGTGGAAACGAAAGATCATGCCACGGCCCAACGCCTGTTCTACGTCGCTGTGTCTCGTGCGCGCAACGAACTAGTCCTTGCTGTCGACCACAGATTGAAAGAAAGCTTGGAGAGTTTCCTTTCAAACCACGCCATAGAGTTTGAGCAAGTCGCTACCCCAATTGGCCATTAGTAGTGCCAAACCTGAGCCGTATGCAACCGGCTTCTAGGTAGGGCCCTAGCTGTCGACATCAGAGCAATTGAGCTTCAGTCAATGCCCTCACCCACGAACCACAAGAAGGGCAATACCCAATCTCTTGGCTGTCCCCCTGAGGGGTACTGGGTTTGTGACGGGCATGGACTTACATAAGAGATACTTGGCCCCATGACTGTTGCGAAGTACGATCAGGGGACCCGTGAGCGCGCGCTGCGCTTGTACTACGAGGCTGTGGCTGAAGATGGGTGCCACGAAGCCCGGTGCACGCCGAAAGATCGGCGAGATGCTGGATATCACCCCAGCCACACTGCACAATTAGATCCGCAAAGCTGAGGCCACCAATGCGCAGGCAATGGCGGAATCCGAGCAGGAAAAAGACGCGGAGCTTGCTCAACTGCGCAAGGACAATCGCCAGCGCAAAGAAGCAAACGAGAACCTTCAAGTTGGCCTCAGCTTTTTAGCCCAGGCGGAGTTTGACCGCAAACTAAAATAGTCGTCGCATTTATCGAGAGGTACCGGCACCACTACTCCATCGCGCGGATGTGCCGGATCTTGCGCACCGCCACTATGACATTTCGGAGTCGACGTATCGCCGCTATCGCAGCCGGGCTTGTGGTCCGACTGACCCCGAATGAGAAGACGCACATGCAGCACATAGGCTCTTATGATATCTGGGCTCGCCATAGGGGCGTCTACAGGCGCAGGAAGCTGTGGAAGGCTGGGCCATAGGCCGCGACCAGGTAGAAAGATTGATTAAAATTCTTGGCATCCAGAAAGTACTGCGGCGCACGGCGATCCGAACGACGCCGTCCCATCCCGGCGACCCGCGCTGTGATGACCACTGCACACGCGCTTGGGATGGCGTTACTCACCCGAATCAGTAGTAGGGGGAATTTTACCTACATATATACTCACCAGGGCTTTTGCCACGTTGCATTCATCACCGACGTCTACTCCGGGAGGTTCCTTGGATACACGGTGTCACGGACCAAACAGTCTGATTTCGTCCTGGATGCGCTGCGGCAGGCCTTGAGCGTTCAAAACCGCTACGACGCGAAGTTTAGCGCTGTGAGCATCATCCACCACTCGGATGCCGGCTTTCAGTACACCAGCTCTCAACTGCGTAAATTGATTGAGCGCGAAGGCATTACCGGGTCTCTATCGGCACCGTCGGTGATGCCTGGGATAACGGGCTCATGGAGTCCATTATCGGGCTGTTTAACAGCGAGGAGATCGACCACCATCCCAGGATGCGAACATTCGCCACCTGGAAAGAGGTTGAACGGGCCACCGATAAGTGGGTCAACTGGTACAACACCAAACGCCTTTACGGCTCCATCGACTACGTCCCGCCGATCGAATACGAGGCCTGCTACTATCACAATCATCCGGAAACGGATACGACCGAAGCCCAAGCGGCTTAAACACCACCCTCCACAAACCAAGGCCGATTCAGGTCCCTCCCCACTCGGTATGGCAAGTCCCGTCGACTTTGAAAACCACACCGGTTCAACCACCAGCAGAAAAGAACTAGCTGCCTCACCACTAGGCAGCTCCGCTACGTGTCCACGAATTGCGGGCAACCCCACGACTCGTTGGCCAATTCTCGTTCAGGGAAAAGGAGCGCGCTCCGGATGCAGGCGCCGAAATCTCGGTCGACGCTGCGCGGCGAAGAGTCGCAAACGCGCAGCGCAAGCTCGGCCAGCTTGTTCACGGACCGGCGCTGTCGCACCTCTCAACCGTCGACCGAAGCTTCTTGGTGTACATGGCCCACAATGATGGCCCCACCAAAATGTCGGATATAAAACCCGTTTCAATCAGACTGACTCATACGAGGGCAACTATCGCCGACGACTTCTCGACGCCGAAATGATCACCACTACCGGCCACGGCGAAGTCGACTTCGCTTTGCCATACAAGCGCGATTGCCTCCGTGAGCATGCGGCAAGCCTCATCGCTTAGGACTTCGATTCTCAGTAGCAGGAAAGCCCCACTCCCCCGTGCGCTGCACGCCGTACCTCCCC